>DATBXT010000122.1:0-8359 GCA_036514115.1 Gemmatimonadaceae bacterium | reverse complement strand
CGGTGCAGTCTCGGCGACGGCATCCGGCCGATCGTTTCGGGCGCGAAGAGTCCGCGGGCGATGCTCGTCGGTCAGGCGCCTGGAAAGGTGGAAGCCGAGGGTGGGGTACCGTTCTCGGGGCGTGCCGGTCGAACGCTTTTCCGGTGGCTGGCGCGGGCGGGTCTCGACGAGAGCTCCGCTCGAGATCTGATCTACATATCAGCGATCACGCGCTGCTTCCCGGGCGCCCACCCGAGCGGGCGGGGCGATCGCGTTCCCACTCGCGAAGAACAGGCTCGGTGCGCCGACTGGCTGGACACAGAGCTGCGGATCATTCGGCCGGCTGTAATCATTCCCGTCGGACGATTGGCTATCGAGCGATTTCTGCCCAAACTGCCGTTAAGTGAGCTAGTCGGGACCAGGCATTCCGTGGATTACGGCGTCGGTCGGGCTGTCGCAATACCGCTTCCGCATCCGTCCGGAGCCAGCAGCTGGATCCACCAAGCAGGCAATGGCGCGCTGGTAGAGAAAGCGCTGCAGCTCATCGGATCGGAGCTCCGGATCCCGCGTAATTGAGGCCGCGGCCGTCCTTTTGTTACATAGCGGACAAAAGGGTTGACCCGATAACGCGTGACCTCCACCCTTAGCTGCCAGTCGAGGAAATCATATGACTTCTGCTGGACAAAAGGTCGCGAATATTGGCCCGGGTGAGCAGCGCAAAAGGGTGGTCTTCGGGGTCGTGGGGCTTGCCGCTGGAACGTTGATAGCGGCCCTTCTGGTTTCGATGCACGCAGCGCTTGTGTGGCGCCTGCCACTGATCCTGGTGTTCTACGCTGGAGCCCTAGGTCTCTTTCAATCGCGCGACAAAACGTGAGTGCGCCTCGCATCGCGCGGTCAGCGCGACATGGACAAGGGACCCGAACCGATTTTGGACGCGAGCGAGCTCGGCCAGGTTCGGCGACAGGCGAGCGGCGTCTACGTGAAAGCAGTCATCACGGCAGTGATACTCACGGCGATCGTAGTCCTGTTGTAGCCGGATGACGAGGGGCTTTCTATGGCTGGCCCTCGCTTGTGCGGCTATGCCGTGCGGCGCGCAGTCACCAGCCCGGATCGATGCGCTCGTCCGCACCCAGCGCGACAGCGGGTTTGCCGGTGTAGTGCTCGTTGCCCGCGGGGACTCCATCATTTTCGAGAAGGCCTACTCCCAGCCCACCTCAAACCCTATTTCCGTCAATACCCGCTTCAACATCGCGTCGATGACGAAGGGGTTCACAGCGGCTGCGATCCTCAGACTGCGTTCGCAACATCGGCTGTCCTTCAGCGATCCGATTTCGCGTTTTTTTCCTCACATGCCCCAACAGAAGCGCGAGATCACCGTTTTCCACCTCCTTACGCACACCTCGGGTCTCGCGGGCCACTCGGCCGGAACAGGAATCGTGCGACGCGATGGAGCAGTGTCGGCGATTCTGGCGCAGCGGCTCGAGTATCCACCGGGGACGCACTATCGCTACGCTGACGACGATTATCAGCTTCTCGCGGCCATCATCGAAGTCGCGTCGGGGGATACATGGGAGCACTACATCGAGCGCGAGCTGCTCGGCCCGGCGAAGATGCGCTCAACAGGATTTCAAGGGACCGTCCTCGACTGGGGCCACAAGGGCGCCAACGGGATGCAGAGCACCGCCAGAGACATCTACCGATGGGTGACGGCTATACACGAAGAGAAACTCTTCGGGCGCGCTGAGAGCAGAGAGCTCGAATCGCCGTTGATGCACGTCCGAAGCGAGCCGCCTTTCGAGATCCATTACGGCTATGGAACGCGGATTTATGTCAGAGGTGGACGTGTTTCCGAGGTAATGCACTCGGGGAGCGGCGACGCGCGCAACACAAGCATCGCGCGTGTTCTCGCCGACGGAACGGTGGTGGTTGTACTCTCAAATGCCGGTCAGCGTCACGGGACGACGTGGGCTTCCTACGTCGGACAGAAGCTGGCTACCCGCAAATAGATTCGGGCGCTTCGCCCGCTTTGCTTACCGTCGTCAGGGTGCCGCGGATCCGCGGGGTTCGCTCTCGGCTTCCAATCGTCCCCGCTGGGTGTGGAGCGCGATGAATGTGGCGCTGTCCCAGGCGTTATGGATGCCGGTGAACAACAGCACGAGCGACGCGCCGCCGATTGCGAACAGCGCCGGCTCCGTATAGCTCACCAGAAATGCAGCCGCGACGACCATCACTACATAAGCGGCAAGTGGCAGGACGCCGAACCAGATCCAGTCTTCGAGCACCGGCTTGTAAGCGGTAGCGCGATGTGCCCGCCGCAAGACGATCAGATTGTAGACAATCCCCACCGCGCCGCAGATCCACAGCGCGATCGCAGGCTGCGCGAGTCGTGCCCACGGGGCGCTGAGTATTGCCGCGACCAGCAGCACGGTGCAGAAGTGCACGATCGTCGGTGTGGCAAAGGTGTTGACCTCGTGCTCGCCGGCACGCATGGTCGACTCTGGAATGAGCGCCATCACGACGAACTGGAGGCCGGTCAGCGCTCCCGCGGATGAACCGACAATGACGTAAAAGCTTTCCCAAAGGGTCAGCGTTTCGTGGGCGGGCATGGCTGAATTTAAAAGCCTTTAGACATGCTGTCGATTTAGAGGCGCGCCGAACGACGATCTTATGTGAGATCGTCTCCAGGATCAAAGCGCGGTTGGATACTCGGCCATGATCTGCTGCTGCCGGGTGTTTTCGACCATCAGGTCGACGACCTGGACGAGATGCTCGCCGATCTGGCGCATTCCGATGCACTGCGCGCAGGAGTGCGCCCCCTCGAGCAGCATCGAGAAAAGATTGGCTGCAAGAACGGGATCCTGAAAACCGGCAGCTTTGCACAATCGCACGACCCGTTTATGCTCGCGGACCTTGTGATCCTGGATGACACGACGCGCGGGATGCTGGGGATCGGGGAGCTCGGCGAGCGCGTTACCCAGAGTCGAGCCTCGCTCTTCCATCGCCCGGAGCTTGGCGGCGGTGCGACGACTCCAGTCCTGGAGAAGCGCCTGAGGATTCCCGACGTGCTTGGCGGTGAGATCCTTCCACTCCTCTTCCTTGTGGGCGACGATGCCGCGCACCCATTCCGCTATCAGCTCATCCTTCGAGGCGAAGTAGCGGTACAAAGTCATTTTGTTGGTCCCGGCAGCTTCAGCGATGGCTTCGACGCCCACACCGCGGATCCCCTGCCTGTGGAAGAGATCGCCCGCCGCAACCAGAATGCGCTCGCGAACGGGCATCGAAGACCCCCGCTTTGCCTTCGCTTTCGCCCCGCGCTTGGAAATATCTGTTTGCACGATAGGTTCTACCCCTCCTTGACTACAATGTTACCGATCGGTAACATAGGGATGCTTTGAATGTTACCGGTCGGTAACATACTATGAGAAACGATTTGCTGCCACGGTCAATTGCAGCAGTCGCCACCGAATGGAGTGCAACATGAGTTCCACCCTGTCCCGCGCCACTTCCGCTTCCCTGAGAATTCACAAAGGTGGTTGGACCGCCGCTGCCGTCTTCACGCTCTGCGCCGCATGTCGCAAGGATGCCCCGCCGATGCAGTCGCCCCAGGTGACCGTCGCCCCGGCCATCGAGCGGGTCGTTACCGACTGGGACGAATTCACCGGACACTTTGACGCAGTGAACTCGGTCGAGGTGCGTCCGCGCGTTGGCGGGTTCGTGCAGCGCATCGGATTCACTGAGGGCGCCACCGTGCATCAGGGCGATGTTCTGTTCGTCATCGACCAGCGTCCGTACGAAGCCGAGGTTTCGCGCGCCGAAGCAGTGCTGGCGGAAGCCCGCACCCGGAATCAGCTGGCGGGCATGGAGGTCGAACGCGCGAAAAAACTGATGAGCACCCAGGCGATCTCGCGCGAAGAGCTCGACGCCCGCACCAGCGGACAGGCGGAGGGCGAGGCGCAGATTCGCGCAGCGGAGTCCGCAGTGAAATTGGCCAGGCTGAACCTGGAATGGACGGTCGTGCGCGCACCGATTTCCGGTCGAGTGGGGCGTGCGGAAATCACGCCGGGCAATCTGGTGCAGGCCGGAGGGCCGTCGCCGACATTGCTCACGACGATCGTCTCACTCGACCCCATCTACGTCTATTTCGACACGGACGAGCAGGCGTACCTGAAGTACATGGGAACCCAGGCCGGCACCGCAAACGGGCGTGCCGTGCTTGTTGGCCTCGCCAACGAAAAAGGATTCCCGCATGAGGGAAGACTGAACTTCGTCGACAATCGTGTAGACGGTACCTCGGGGACCATCCGCGCTCGTGCGCTGCTTTCAAACCCGAATCGTGTTTTCACGCCTGGGCTATTCGCGCGCGTCCGCCTCCTTGGCAGTGACCGCCATACCGCGACTCTTGTTCAGGACCAGGCTATCGGCACCGACCAGGATCGGAAGTTCGTGCTCGTTTTGAAGCCGGACACGACCGTGGAGTACAGGCCGGTATCGGTCGGCCGTCTCTTTGATGGTCTTCGGGCCGTTGAATCCGGACTCAAGCCGGGAGAGCGTGTCGTCATTAACGGATTGATGCGGGTACGCCCGGGAATGAAGGTGGCCGCGACCAACGCAGCGATGGTCGCCGAGAGTCCGACGCCGGCGCCAGCAGCGCGATAAAGACAAAACCTTCTCCGACTCCGCCAAGTGAAATTCTCCAGATTCTTTATCGACCGTCCCATCTTCGCGGTCGTACTGTCGCTCGTGATCCTGGCGGCGGGCCTGATCTCGGTCCGCAACCTCCCGATCAGCGAGTATCCCGAAGTCACGCCACCAACCATCACCGTTCGCGCCATTTATCCGGGCGCGAATCCGACGGTGCTCGCGCAAACCGTTGCCACTCCGCTCGAAGACGCGATCAACGGCGTCGAGCACATGTTGTACATGACATCGTCGTCGACGGCCGACGGCTCGGTGAGTCTCACCGTCACCTTCGCGATCGGTACCAACGTCGACCTGGCGCAGGTGCAGGTACAGAACAGAGTGTCCCAGGCGCTGGCCCGACTGCCAGAGGAAGTGCGCGCGCTCGGAGTTGTGACCGAGAAGCGCTCTCCCGACATAACGATGGTCGTGCACCTGTTCTCGCCCGACGGCAGATACGATCCGGTTTATCTGCGCAACTACGCGCTGCTGAACGTTCGCAACGAGCTGGCGCGCATTCCCGGCGCGGGCCAGGTGATCGTGTTTGGCGCGGGTGATTACGCGATGCGCGTCTGGCTCGATTCCAATCGGGTCGCATCGCACGGGCTGTCGGCCGGCGATGTGGTCCAGGCGATTCGCGAGCAGAATCTTCAGGTCGCCGCCGGCACGGTGGGCGCGCCGCCGATGAATGATCCCGTCGCCTATCAGCTGACGGTGAACGCGCACGGCCGTCTGGCGGACGAGAATGAGTTTGGAAACATCATCGTCAAAACCGGCGCCGACGGACAGGTTACACGCCTCCGCGATGTCTCTCGAATCGAGCTCGGCGCCGGGACGTTTTCGCTTCGTGCCCTGCTGGACAACAAGGCCGCGGTTGCGGTCGTGGTTTTTCAGGCCCCGGGCTCCAACGCTCTGGCGCTCTCCAGTGGAATCCGCGCACGGATGGCCGAACTGAAGACGCGGATGCCGGAGGGAGTCGACTGGTCCGCGGTTTACGATCCCACGTTATTCGTCCGCGACTCGATCCGCGAAGTCATCTACACTCTGCTGTTAGCGGTTCTGATGGTCGTGATCGTTGTCGTGCTGTTTCTGCAGACCTGGCGGGCGTCGGTGATCCCGCTGGCAGCGGTGCCGATCTCGATCGTCGGGACATTTGCCGTGATGCTGGCGACCGGCTTCTCGATCAATACGCTGTCGCTGTTCGGAATGGTGCTCGCCATCGGCATCGTGGTCGACGACGCAATCGTCGTCGTCGAAAATGTCGAGCGGCACATCGAGGAAGGCCTCTCGCCGCTCGAGGCCAGCCATCGGGCGATGGAGGAAGTCAGTGGACCGATCATCGCCATCGCACTGGTGCTGTGTGCCGTGTTCGTGCCCGTCGCTTTCATTAGCGGCCTTACTGGGCAGTTCTATCGCCAGTTCGCTCTGACTATCGCGTTCTCGACGCTCATCTCAGCGTTCAATTCGCTGACCCTTTCGCCGGCCCTTGCGGCAGTACTGCTCAAGCCGCGAGGCGCGAAGGAAGATGCGCCGACGCGTCTCATGAACCGGTTGCTGGGCTGGCTGTTCGTACCGTTCAACCGTGTCTTCAAACGTGGGTCGGCGCGCTATGGCGCCGCCGTGCAGCAGGTCACCCACCGGTCGGTCGTTGCGCTGGGCGCATATGGTATCCTCGTTCTGGTCGGCGTGCTTGGATTCGTGAGAGTGCCGAAAGGGTTCGTACCCAGCCAGGACAAGTCTTATCTCGTCGCCATCGCCCAGCTTCCGGATGCGGCGACGCTCGACAGGACCGAGGCGGTGGTCAGGCGCATGGCGGACATCGCGCTCAAGGATCCTGGCGTCCAGCACGCGGTTCAGTTCCCCGGACTCTCGATCAGCTCGTTCGGCCCTAAGCCGAACGCCGCCATCATTTTCATCGGCCTCAAGCCATTCGAGGAACGGAAATCAAAGGATCTGAAGAGCGGCGCAATTCTCATGAGGCTGAACCAGCAATTCGGAGGCATCCAGGACGCGTTCGTCGCCGTCTTCCCTCCCCCAGCCGTTAATGGCCTGGGCGCGATCGGCGGATTCAAGATGATGCTCGAAGACAAAGCCGGAGTGGGTGACTCGACCCTTTACTCGACGGCGCAGGCGGTGCTGGGCCGCGCCTACCAGACACCGAGTCTCGCCGGCCAGTTCTCGAGCTTCCAGATCAACGTGCCGCAGCTCTTCGCCGACGTCGATCGCGACAAGGTTAAGCAGCTCGACATCCGGCTCAACGATCTGTTCTCGACCCTGCAGATCTATCTCGGATCACAGTACGTCAACGACTTCAACAAGTTCGGGCGCACATACCAGGTGATCGCCCAGGCTGACGCACCGTATCGAGCGGGCGCCGAGAACATAACGCAGCTTAAAGTTCGCAATGGTCGTGGCGAGATGGTGCCGCTTGGCTCGGTGCTGACGATGAAACAGTCCTACGGCCCCGACCAGGTCACCCATTACAACGGGTATCCGGCGGCGGACATCAGCGGCAGTGCCGCCCCCGGAGTGAGCGCCGGCTCGGCGGTGCAGGTCATGGAGCGCCTGGCGAACGAAACTCTGCCCAACGGAGTCGGCTACGAATGGACAGAGCTTACGTATCAGCAAAAGCTGGCGGGCAACACCGCGGTCCTCGTGTTCCCGCTCTGCATACTGCTCGTGTTTCTCGTTCTCGCCGCGCAGTACGAAAGCTGGTCGTTGCCGCTGGTGATAGTTCTGATCGTTCCGATGTGCCTCGTGTCGGCGATCGCCGGAGTGTGGCTCACTCGCGGCGATAACAACGTCTTCACCCAGATCGGGCTTCTCGTTCTCGTCGGACTGGCATGCAAGAACGCGATCCTCATCGTCGAGTTCGCGCGCGATCTGGAGCGAAAAGGACACAATCGGTTTGACGCCGCCATGGAAGCTGCTCGCATCAGACTGCGTCCGATTCTGATGACGTCGTTCGCGTTCATCGCGGGCGTTGTGCCCCTGATCGTGGCTAGCGGCGCCGGCGCGGAGATGCGCCGGGTGATGGGGATCGCAGTGTTCTCCGGAATGCTTGGAGTCACCTTCCTCGGCCTGGTCTTCACGCCGCTCTTTTATGTCCGCATCCGCGGCCTCGTCGACAGGCATCCCGAGAAACACCTCGACAAGCCGGTGGCAATTCCCGACGACGTACAACCGATCCCCACCTGGCGTCCAGCGCTGGTGGTGGAGAAAGAGGGTGGTAGTCATGTATAAGGTTTTGATTGTGGCGAGCACAGTTCTTCTCGCCGCCTGCGGCGGCACGCCCGCTTATCGCACCTCGGAAGTTCCGGTTCCGTCGACTTACACCCTCGGGGGGGCAACGACCGCCACGGTCGATAGCCGCGCGGCGTCGACGACGGATGAAGGATCGCTGAGCGCCGTTCGCGTAAGTGCGGCCCGCTCGACTCCGTTTTGGGCAGAGCTCGGCGACACGACTTTGGCAAAGCTGGTGCGCGAAGCCCAGCGCGCGAACATGGACGTGCGCATTGCGGAATCACGCCTGACAGGTGCGCGCGCGGCGAAGCATCTGGCCGCGCTCGACCTGGTTCCGGCAGTTACTGGAGCGGGTTACACAACGCGGACGCAGTTCTCAACGGCGGTGACGCCAGGGCTGCCCAGGCTTCCGACGCAAACGTTGTGGGATGTCGGTTTCGATGCATCATGGGAGCTCGAT
>DATBXT010000121.1:0-3286 GCA_036514115.1 Gemmatimonadaceae bacterium | reverse complement strand
CGTGTCGCCCGGCTCGGAACGCACAACCTGCAGCTCGCCAGATAGGACGACGAACAGCGGAATACTCCTGTCGCCGGCGTCGTACAGCACTTCGCCGAGCGCCGTGGGCCGCCGCCGTCCGCGGACCGCCATTCTGGCGATTTGCGCTGTCGTCAACGTCGGAAAGGCGTGCTTCGGGTCCACAACGGTGGACTCCAGAAGGCTCACGGTCACAGGACTTCCTCGATGACGTGCACTGGCCCCGGACCGCGGATCTCGCCGGTGCCGACTGCGAGGAGCCGGTGCAGAAACGCATACTGCGGTGCCGCCGTCTCGAAACGCGGCAGCGTGCGGAAGTATTCGCGCTGGTCGTCCCGCACGCCGGTGAACGTCATGTGTATCAACGCGCCATCATCTGTCTCGAGGGTGACCCTTAGGTCGACCTCGATGACGCCGTCCGCCCTGGTGGTGACCCAGTCGCCCCCGCCGGCGAGCACGTGACCGCGAAGACGGTCGCCGTCGAACGAGCCTCCTCTGACGGGAAAGATCGACAGCGTGCCGCGAGGCGTTGTGCCGACGTCCTCGGTGGCGGCCGTGTCGAGGCGCAGCGTCATGAGGTGACGTGAACGCATGCGAGATTCCTGTTTTTTGTTCTGTCGCGCTGATGCGACGAATGGGCCGACAAGTGCTGGGGCGAGCACCACGAGGGCCGCAGATTCCAATACGTCGCGACGCTTGACGTGCATGTCAGAGCACTTCGAAAATCGAATAGATCGGTCCGGCCGCGCGCCGATCCCCACTGGCTACGGCCACCAGCCGATTGAGAGACGCGTACGCGGGATGCGCGGTTTCGAACCGGACCGTGGTTCGAAAGTAGTACCGATCCGGATCCACGTGTTCGCCGCGGCCGAGAGCCGCCATCACATCCGCTGGTCCGTGACGCAGGCCAAAGGAACGCATTGCGATCAGCGCACCGTCGTCGGTTCGGAGTGTGGCCCGGAAGTCGAGTTCGAGTACGCCGTCGGCTCGAACGAGCAGCCAATCCGCGCTACCGCCGGGCAGGACGACACCGCGGAGCCGACCATCGAAGGTTCCACCGGCCAGCGGCACCGTTCGGCGAGTGCCGCCGAGGACGGCTCCAATCTCCTGCGCGACTCCGACCTCCACCCGCAACTCGATTAGCAGGCGCGTGTTCATGCTCCCAGTACCTCTACGCAGGCCACAGCGAGTTCGGCTGCGCGGGATGATCGAGCGTTCTGTCGGCGCTCACTCGCGTCTGGCAATTACACGCCATGCGGCGGCGCCGATCCATTGGACGATGGTATCGATCGCGACCGCCACGGCTGTGGTGAACACGACGGATGGGTGAACAGCTCTCCCCCGGTGTTGCGACACTCTTTGCGATGATTGTGGTGGCGTGTTGTCGAGAGGACGCAGACGATTTAGATCTGTTCTTCTGTCCGGAGGTTCAGCCTGGCGGTCATCGTGACGAGGCCCGCAAGAGAATCCGCCTGCATCTTGCGCATCAGTTGACCGCGGTGGGCTTTGACGGTGATCTCGCTGATTCCGAGCTCCGCTCCGACCTGCTTGTTCAGCAATCCCGTGACCACCAACGCCATCACTTCGCGTTCGCGGGGGGTCAGCGACTCATAGCGCCCTCGCAGCACGAGCATCTCCTCCTGCTCGCGCAACACGACTCGACTGCGCTCGACGCATTGCTGAATCGTCCTCAGAAGAACATCGTCGTTGAAGGGCTTCGTCAGGAACTCCACAGCCCCAGCCTTCATCGCGCGGACGCTCATAGGGATGTCGCCGTGCCCGGTGATGAAAATGATTGGCATGTCTGTCCGCTCGCGGATTTGCTCCTGGAGGTCGAGGCCGTTCAGCCCAGGAAGGGCGACATCCAGAATCAGGCAACAGGCCCCGCAGTGCCGGGGGTGTGCGAGGAACACCGGCGCGGAATCGAAAGTGAGAGCCTGCCACCCGGCGGCGCGGATCAGCAACTCGAGCGATTCGCGGACCGAGACGTCGTCGTCCACGACGAACACCGTCGCGGTCGCGTTCCGCGTAGCCACGACGTCCATCCTACCGCTTGGGGCCGACAACATCATCACTTCCTCGCATCGCGGCCGTGAGCGCATTGAATAGGTCCGTGTCGCCGAACGGCTTGAACAGACAGGCGATCGCCCCTTGCGCGATGAGACGTGCCTCAAGCGATTGATCACATTGCGCCGTGATGAAGATGGTCGGGATGCGGTGGCCTTTACACAACAGTTCCTGGTGGAGATCCGGGCCATTCAATCCTGGCAATCCTACGTCCAGGATCAGGCAGCTGGTTGCGCCAACCGCCTCACATTCGAGGAAGGCCTCGGCCGACGGGAAAGTCTGAGTGTCGAAGCCGAAATGCCGCAGCAAGCCCGGCAACGACTCGCGGACGGATTCGTCGTCGTCGACGAGGGTCACGAGCCGGCGGTTGATCACCACCGCAGGATCGCGCCTTTCGGAACGAGCGTCTATCAGACTTTGGTATTGGTTGCACGAGGGCCTGCTCAGGCGAAAGGCGGCTGCGATTCGGGCATTTCCAGCACGGGCGGAGGCCGGATGGTTGAACCAGGCTGCCGCACCCGGGAGAAGCTGGAAACGCTCTGACCACTCCGACACGCGCTGTGACACCATAGCCGGTCGGCGGTGGCGCGACGCATTGTGCTGGCCCGGATGGGTTTTGTCGGACCTGAAGTATTAGGATCGAATTCAGCCGTGCCGTCGACGGGACATCGGGGGCAGGCCGGGCCAGCGGGCGTGCCTGTGGGCGCCGGAGGCAACTGCCATGACCGATCTCTCGGCGTATTCGTTCGAGAAGCTCCACGAGGACCACGAGTTCGTCGTCAACCGCGGCACGCACGGCGACGCCGCCACTTCCGTCTTGCTGATGGAGGTCGCTCTCGAACGTCCTCTGCAATCTACAGTCGATCGCATCCTTCACGCGTATTCGCTTGCCGGCGAACTCGACCCAGCCTGGGCGGTGCGACCACTCGCGCTACTGGAGCACCGCGGTCATCCGGCACTGTTGCTGTATGACCCTGGAGGCACATATCTCGACGACGCGCTCCGAGCGTCGCCGTCGCTATCGGCACGACTTCGCCTCGCCATCGCTTGCGCAAGGGCCCTGGGCCGCTTCCACGCCAGGCGGCTGATTCATCGGGACATCAAGTCAGGACACATCCTGGTCAACGTTCAGACGGCCGAGGCCTGGCTCACGGGCTTTGGTCTGACGACGCGCCTGCCTCGGTATCGACAATCTCCGGAG
>DATBXT010000120.1:0-41156 GCA_036514115.1 Gemmatimonadaceae bacterium | reverse complement strand
TACGCCGAAGGTTGAGCGCGTCCGGACTCCCTCCTAACTTGCGACGGTGACGACAATCGCCTCGGAGCGCCCGGCTCCGACCGCCCGCTGGATACTGCCAAAGCCTCCCGATGAAGAGGCAGTGCGCGCGTTGATGGAAGCGCTTTCGCTGCCCGACATCGTCTGCCGCCTGTTGCTTATTCGCGGGTACGTGACCGCCGAGGAAGCCAAACAGTTTTTGCGCCCCAAGCTCGATCGACTGCACGACCCCCTGCAGTTCCTGTCGATGGACAAGGCTGTTGCGCGCCTGGCGCGGGCCGTTCGCGAGAAGGAACCAGTCTTCATTCACGGCGATTACGACGTCGACGGAATATCCTCGACGACTCTTCTTACTCGAACAATTCGCTGGCTCGGTGGGCAGGCCACACCGTTCATTCCGCGGCGTATCGAAGATGGCTACGACCTGAGCGACGCCGGCGTCGACGCGGCGTTGGCTGCCGGCGCGAAAGTCGTGGTAACCTGCGACTGCGGCACGGGCGCGGTTGCTCCGGTAGCGCGGCTATGCAGGGCGGGGGTCGACGTGATCGTCACCGACCATCACCTGCCGAGTGGCGAGCTGCCCGACTGCATCGCAGTTCTGAATCCGAAGCGCAGCGGCTGCGGATATCCCGATAAGGATCTCGCCGCCGTCGGCGTGACGTTCAAGCTCGCGATGGCGCTCACCAAGGAGCTCGGCGGCAACGAGAATTTTGTCTGGGCGATGTTGGACCTCGTCGCGCTGGCGACTGTTGCTGACGTGGCACCCTTGCGTGGGGAGAATCGCGTTTTCGTGCGCTATGGTTTGAAGATGCTCGCCGAGACCCGCAACATTGGAATGCGTGCTCTGCTCAGGGCGTCCGGTCTCGACGGAAGGGAGTTGACTGCCGGTAGGATCGGGTTCATTCTCGCGCCCCGGCTGAATGCGGCGGGTCGGCTCGGCCACGCCATCCGCGGCGTTCAGCTACTGCTCACTGAAAACGAGCACGAGGCCAACGTCATCGCGCGCGAGCTGGAGGAGCTGAATCACCGCCGGCAGGAGATTGATCGCGCAACGCTCGAGCAGGCGCGCGAGCGCGTCCTCGCGATGAACCTCGACGAGCAGTACTCGATCGTACTCGCCGATGAGGGCTGGCATCCAGGAGTAGTCGGAATCGTCGCCTCGCGCCTGGTCGAGGAGTTCGGCCGGCCAACGGTGCTGATCGCGCTCGCGGGAGAGCACGGAAAAGGATCCGGGCGCTCCATACCCAAGTTCGATCTGCACGGCGCACTCGGCAAATCCCGCGAGCACCTGATTCGTTACGGCGGTCACCGCGCCGCTGCCGGTGTCACGATCGCGCGCGACAAGGTCGCGGATTTCGCGACGCGCTTCAACGAAATCGCGCGTTCGCTCCTCAGTCCCGCGGATCTCGTCCCGGAGATCCGCGTCGACCTCGAAGTCAGCATCGACGGCCTGGACGGTCGGATTGAATCGCTGTTCCGGCATTTTGAGCCCTTCGGCATCGGGAATCCGACGCCGGTGCTGCTGACGCGCAATGTCATCATCGCCCGGCCGCCAAGGGTTGTCGGTGAGCACGGGTTGAAGCTTGTTCTGGACACCGGCACGGGGTCGCTCGACGCGCTCGGCTGGAACCTGGCCGCGCGGGCGTCCGAGTTCCAGCCCGGCACCAAAGTCGACATCGCATTCCGACTCGAGCGCGACGACTACCGTGGTGAGAGTTATCTGCAGGCGAAAATCGCAGACATCTGCCTCTCGCATTGATCCGAGTGGCGGCTGGAACACACAAGCTCTCCTTGGTCCACCCGCGACCGTGCGCATAGTCGCGGGTCGCTGGCGCGGTCGCCGAATCAACGCACCAGCGGGTTCGCTGGTGAGGCCTACGCTCGACCGCGTGCGAGAGGCGTGGATGAGCATACTCCAGCTCGACCTGCCCGGGGCCAGGGTGCTCGATCTCTATGCCGGCTCCGGCGCGCTCGGCCTCGAGGCACTTTCGCGGGGCGCGGTTTCGGCTGATTTCGTCGAGAAGAATCCCAGGAGCCTGCGCGCGCTCGAAGAGAACATTGCCGTTCTGGACGCGCGGGCTATGGCGAAGATTCATCGCAAGTCTGCGCTCGCATTCGCCGAGCTGCTGGAGCCACTTTCTTACGATGTAGTCTTCGCCGACCCACCTTATGACACCGGCGACGCCGGCCGACTCGTTGAGCGTTGGCTGTCGGCGCCTTTTAGTAGTGTGCTGAGTGTCGAGCACGAGGCGAAGGTCGAGATGCCCGGCGGCGGCGATACGCGCAAGTACGGGTCGACCGCAATTACCTTCTACCGCAGCGAGGCGTAACGTGGCAACGACCGCCATCTATGCAGGAAGCTTCGATCCGATAACCCGCGGGCACGAAGATCTCATCCGGCGCAGCTGCGAGTTCGTAGATCACCTGGTAGTGGCCGTCGCCGTTAACTCCTCGAAAAAGGCATTGTTTACGACTGACGAGAGGGTGGCCCTCATCCGCGCCGCCACAGCCGACAACCGATGCGTCGAGGTCACCCAGTTCGAGGGGCTGCTCGTCGATTACGCGCGCAAAGTCGGCGCGAAATTCAACATCCGCGGCCTGAGAGCAGTCGCCGACTTCGAGTATGAGTTCCAAATGGCGCTCATGAACCGCCACATGTCAGAAAGCTTCGAGACGATCTTCATGGTGCCGTCAGTCGAGACGACCTACATCAGCTCGAGTGTCGTCCGCGAGGTAGCTCAGCACCATGGCAATCTCGAAGGTCTGGTCCACCCGGCGATCGCAAAAGCACTCGCAGACAAGTTTCCGGGGACCGCCCGTGGCGTTCGTTGACAGAATCCGGCAGCAAGCGGCGGAGCTGAAGCGGAGGGTCGTTTTTCCGGAGAGCGGCGACGAGCGTATTCTGGCTGCGGCCAGGGAAATGGATCGGACCGGCATGGCGGTTCCGATTCTCGTCACGGACAACGCGGGGCTCGTGGAAAGGCGCGACGGCGGCGGCTTCCAATCCATTCACTCCGGCGAGGATCCCGCGCTCGAGTACGCGCATCGGATGGTCGCTCGCGGTGAAGCGGACGCGTGCGTGGCCGGAGCCGTTTACACCACTGCGGAGGTATTGCGTAGCGCGCTTCGAAATATCGGGCTCGCTCCGACCGTCAGAATCGCGTCGAGCGCCTTCTATATGGTGAGTGGCACAGGTGGTGTCGATGAGGTGCTGACCTTCACCGATTGCGCCGTCGTCCCGTATCCCACGGCGGAAAATCTCGCCGACATCGCGTTCGCGGCAGCCGAGGACCGCCGTCGTATCGTGGGCGACGAGCCGCGCGTCGCACTGCTCTCCTTCAGTACTCACGGCAGCGCCAGGGGGCCAAGCGTCGAGATAGTTCGCGAGGCACTCGCGATCATCAGAGACCGTGGACCGGACTTCCTCGTGGACGGAGAATTGCAAGGTGATGCCGCGCTGGCGCCCACGGTTGCTGCCCGGAAATCACCATCCAGTCCGGTAGCCGGAAGAGCCAACGTTTTGGTGTTTCCGTCGCTGGACGCGGGAAACATCTCGTACAAACTGGTGCAGCGCGTCGGTGGCGCGCGGGCGTTCGGCCCGATCCTTCAGGGCTTTGCGCATCCCGTCGCCGATCTCTCGCGCGGCGCCGACCGGGAGGACATTATTAACGTGGCCGCAATTGCCGCATTGCAATCGGCCGGACGGGCAGAGATCCGCGCGTCTTAGCAGCCAGAACAACACTGGAGAACACCTGAATGAGTTTCTCGATCAAGAAACAGGGAGATGTCGTTGTGGTAGATGTCGAAGGTCAGCTGATTGTCGGAAATCGCCAGGAGTTGAAGCAGAAAGTCCTCGACGAGCTCGAAAAGGGTGAAAAGAAATTCCTGATCGATTTCAGTCAGACGGGTTACATCGATAGCTCCGGGCTTGGCGTGCTCGTTTCGTTGTCGAAGAAGATTCGGGAGCAGGGCGGCGAGTTGCGTCTGGCCAACCTAAACGATGATCTCCAGACGCTGTTCGAGCTGACGAAGCTCGACACCCTCTTTCAGATCTCCGACACACGGGAGCGCGCGCTAGAGAGCTTTTAGATGGCTGAATCCCGCGTCGCATTCGATCTTCAAATCCCCAGCGACGTTGAATACATAGAAGGAGTAGTGGAGCTCGCGAGGCAGCGCTGCCGCGAGCTCAAGCTCTCACCCAGCAAATGCTCGCTGAACGTCCCAGTCGCCCTCACCGAGGCGCTGGCAAACGCCATTCTGCGCGGCAACGGCGCTGCCGGCGGCAAGCAGGTTCGGGTGCGCGCGATCATCAGCGATACCGATCTCGTCTTCGAGGTAGTGGACGAAGGCCCCGGCTTCGATCTCGACAAGTGCACAGTCGACTGCACGACCGAGGAGAACCTCACTCGGGAGGAAGGTCGCGGGCTCTTCCTGATGCGTCAGCTGATGGATCGCGTCGAGAGCTTTCGCAATCAGGGCAACGTCGTCCGGCTGACGTTGCGCCGGCCGTGAAAGAGCTGGAAGCAGTCCTCGTCGCGTTCCGTGAAGGAACGCACTGCGAGGCTGCGGTGTGGGGAAGTGGCGATGGGCGCTCGGCGCCGACTATCATCGCCCGCTCGAGCCCCAAGGTTCAGATGCCGGACGTGTTACCGGACGAGCCTGGCCAGTCTATACCGACCAATTTCGGAACCCAGCTTGTAACACGGGTGCCCTCGGTAAAAAAAATCTGGCTGACGGTCGGTCCGTGCGATCCGTCGTATTCTCCCGAAGAGCGTCACATCAAGCTGCTGATGCCGGTGGTGTCGCAATTCACACAGGCCGCGCTCGAAGTCGAGCACGCCGCCACCGAGCTGGCCGAGCGCTATGAGGAGATCAATCTCCTCTACACGATCGGCGAGATTCTCGGGCGCACCGTCACGCTCGAGGACGCCGCCGCGACGATTCTCACCGAGATCTCCGAAACCGTCGGTGCGCGGGTCGCATCGATTCTCGTGCACGACGCGCGCACCAACACGCTCCAGGCGGTCGCCGCCCTCGGGGTGCCGAAGGACAAGATTCCGCCGATCAGCGCCGACGATGCGAGCAGCGTCTCAGCCCGGGTGTTCCGCACCCAGCATCCGCTCATCGTGGTTGGGAAGGGAGTTACCTTCGGCACCGAGTCACCGTACGGTCGCGGCGAGATGCTTTCTGTTCCGATCATGTGGACGACGCCGAGCGGCGGCCAACCGCTGGGTGTTGTGAACCTGGCCGATCGGCGGTCGCGGCAGCCCTTTACCGCGGGCGATCAAAAACTCGTTACGGCGATCGCCACGCAAATCGGTACCGCGATCCAGAACGCCCGGCTCGTCAGCGCTTCTCTCGACCGGCAGCGGCTGTTGCAGGAGATGAGCCTCGCGCACGACCTGCAGATGAAGCTGCTCCCCTCGACCGATGGCGTGGCGCCCGAAGCTGAAGTCACCGCGCGGGTCGTACCGGCAGAAAGCGTTGGAGGAGATTTCTACCAGCTCTTCAAGCTGCGTGACCGAAAAACCGGCGTGATGATCGGCGACGTTTCCGGGCACGGTTATCGAGCGGCGCTCATCATGGCGCTCGCGATGAGCGCGTCGGCAATCCACGCCCAGAACTTTGTCAACCCGGGCGAGATGCTTGGCGCGCTGCTCAAGTCTCTGCGCGAGGAGCTGGAGACGACGGAGATGTTCATCTCCCTTTTCTACGGCGTCGTCGATCCGGATCAGCAGAAACTGAGTTACGCCAATACGGGCCATCCTCACGCGTTCGTAATCAGCCAGGAAGGCACAGTCACCCGCCTCGCTGCCATCAATCCTCCGCTGGGCATGAACGACGATGTCCCGAACACTGCCTCGCTCAGCTGGGTGAAGCAGAAGGATTTGCTGGTGTTGTTCACCGATGGAATCAGTGATGCGCGAAATGTCCGGGACGAACGCCTCGGCGAAGAGCGAGTGCTCGAACTAATAAAAGAAAACCGGGACAACGAGACCGGCGTCATCGTCAATCGGGTTTTCAAGATGCTCGATGTGCACACCCGCGCGGTCACGCTTCGGGACGATCTCACACTAGTGGTGGTCAGGAGCTGAGAATGGCCGGCACGCCCCCCGGGCGTGGTGGAAAGCCGCCCGCGCTCAAGAAATTCGGGCAGCACTTTCTCTCCGATAAAACAATCCTCACTGCAATCGTAGACGCTCTCGCGCCGACCACGAGCGATACGGTTGTCGAGGTTGGGCCAGGCCGAGGGGCACTCACCCGGGTCCTGGCGGAGCGCAGCGGAAAGCTGATTGCCGTGGAAATCGACAGAGCGCTCGCGTCGATTCTGCGCGACGAGTACGCGACGAGTCCCACCGTCAGGATCGTTGAAGAGGATTTCCTGGAAACGGACCTCGGTGATCTCGCGGGCAGCGATTATTTACTCATTGGCAACGTTCCGTACAACATCACCACGCCAATCATCTTCAAGGCTCTCGAGCCGCCGATCCCGCGAAGGTCAGTGTTCCTCGTGCAGCTCGAGGTCGCCGAGCGAATGGCCGCCAAGGCGGGCGACGAGGATTACGGGGCGCTTACAATCAACATCGCCGTCGTTGCCGATGTCGACCTCGTTCTGAATGTGCCGGCGACCGCGTTCAGCCCGCCACCAAAAGTCGAATCAGCGGTTGTACGCCTCACTCCATTGCCCGCGCCGAAAGTTCCGCTGGAATCCCTGCAGTCGTTTCGCACCTTCGTTCAGGCTGCCTTCGGACTGCGCCGAAAGCAAATGGTGCGAGTGCTTCGATCCGTTCGTGGCGTATCCGCTGTGGAGGCAGGACGCGTTCTTGAGAGAGCGGGGATCGAGCCCACCGCGCGTCCGGAGGTCGTCTCGCCCGATCAGTTCGCGGCGTTATTCGAGCTGCTCACGCAACCTGCGAACTGAAACTGCCTGCGAGATGGTTCGCGATCACTCTCCACGATTTGACAAGGCGAACGACAGGCCTTCCAGTTCCATAGCCATGTTCACCGTCCGCACTGTGACGTCGGAAGGCACCGCCAATTGGATCGGCGCAAAATTCAGTATCGCCTTGATCCCCGCCCGCACCACCTGCTTCACAACCGCTGGAGTACTCTCCGCCGGCGTCGCGACCACGGCGATGTCGAAATCCTCCTTCGACGCATCCTTCTCGAGCTCGGATACCGGACGAACGGTCAACGCCTCCCAGCGTTTCCCGATCTTCGCCTCATCGCTGTCGTAGACCGCCGTCACCACGAAACCCCGCTCGGCGAACCCCCGGTACCGCGCCAGCGCCGCGCCAATCTTGCCCGCTCCGATGATACACACTCGCCACTCTTTGCCGAGCCCAAGTATCTCGCGCAGTTTTTCGGATAACTCGGGGACGGAATAGCCGAGCCCGCGCTTGCCAAAGGATCCGAAGAGCGACAGGTCCTTCCGGACCTGAGCGGACGTTGTCCCACCAAGATGCGCGAGCTCGTCGCTCGAAATCGTTTTAAGTCCCTGGCGTTCGGTCCCCTCCAGGAAACTCAAATAGAGGGAAAGCCGCCTGACAGTCGATTCTGCTATCCGCTTCAAACCAGTGCTTGTGAAGTAATTCACAAACTAAGAGGATGGCCCGCGAGCGGGCAAGAATGACGTGTTAGGTCTCCTTTGCCAGGGGGTTTCGGGATATCTTCTATCGATGCCAGTCCACGTTACATCCGAAATCGGCGCCTTGCGCACCGTCCTCGTTCACAGCCCCGGCAGCGAGCTGCTGGCGGTCACGCCGAGTACCCGGGCCGATTTCCTTTATGACGACATCGTCGATGCCGATCTCGCCAGGCGCGAGCACCGTTGCTTCGTTCAGGTCCTGGAGCGGTTTTGCGAGGTGCTGCACGTCCGCGATCTCCTCACGGAAGTGCTCGAGGATTCCGCTGTTCGTGAACTGATCATTCGTGAGACCCTGGACGTCGTACCCTCGCAGCCGCTTGCCTCTGAGCTGCGCGCGCTCCCCCCAGCCGCGGTCGTCAACCTCCTGATCGAAGGCAAAGAGGAGGAGCCCGGTCCATTGGCGCGTACCCTCAACGAGTACAGCTACTCGCTCCCTCCGCTTCCGAATCTTTTCTTCACGCGGGATTCAGCGATGGCGATCAATCAGAACATGATGATCGGCTCCATGCGGTTCCATGCTCGCTGGACCGAAGAGCTGATAATGAAGGCGCTCTTCACCTTCCATCCCAAGCTCGCAAACAAGGGGATTCTTTACGACGGCTCGGCCGAACGCCGGAGCAATCACACACTGGAAGGCGGCGACGTCCATCCGCTTCGTGAAGATGTCCTGCTGATCGGTTTCAGCGAGCGCTCCAGCCCGGCCGGTATCGACGGCCTCGCGACGCTCGTGTTCGAGCAAACCGAAGTTACGAACCTGATCGTTGTTGTAATGCCGCAGGAAGCGACGGCCATTCACCTGGACATGATTTTCACCCAGGTCGATCGCGACCTGTGCGTCATTTATCCCCCGCACTTCATTGGTCCGTACCGCCTCCCGATACTTCACTGGCGGAAGGGCGAGACCCACATGAAGGAACAGACTGACCTCTTCGCCGCACTCAGGGAGTGTGGATTGCCAATGGAGCCGCTCCTTTGCGGCGGCTCTCGCAGAATCGTGCAGGACCGCGAGCAGTGGGCATCCGGCTGCAACTTCACCGCGCTGCGACCGGGAGTGGTGACTTCGTACGCGAGAAACGAGACGACGTTGAGAGAACTGGAGAAAGCGGGATTCAAGATGATACGCGCCGTCGATTTCCTTTCCGACCAGACTGAGCTCGAAAAAGGTCAAAGAGCTGCCATCACGTTCCAAGGCGGAGAGCTCGTACGCGGCGGCGGCGGTCCGCATTGCATGACGTGCCCAATCACGCGGGACGATCCGTGGAGCTGAGTCGCGGAGTTTACTCGGAGCCCGAAGACACACTACTCACCTCGCGTGCCCAGCAGTTCCTTTCCGCGGGCCCGGCAGACGTCGTAGACCTCATCGGACACATCTGCAGCCTTCCGGGTGCTCCGAGAATCGTCGCCGAGCACATGGCGCAAGCGATGTTCAGCGGAAGGCCGCAGTTCGGACGCACCGCGGACGGGCGCTGGATGCTCGTGGAAAAAACGGCCGAGGCCTATCAGGTCCGTTCTTCACGGAAGCCCGACACTCACTCGGACTCGCTGCATCGGCTTTCCTACGTCGTGGTCGATACCGAGACCACCGGCGGCCAGTCGATGACCTATGACCGTATTACCGAATTTGCCGCCGTAGTGGTGAGGAACGGTGAGATCGCCGAAGTCTTCGAGACGCTCGTCAATCCGCTGCGTTCGATTCCGCCTTTCGTCACCCGCTTGACGAACATCACCTGGGACATGGTGAAGAACGCGCCGACTTTCGAACGTGTTGCTCCCGAGGTGATGCGGGTGCTGGAAGGCAATGTTTTCGTCGCGCACAACGCGACTTTCGACTGGCGGTTCGTCAGCAACGAGATTTCGCGTACCACCGGACACCAGCTCCGCGGACGGCGGTTGTGCACAGTGAAGATAGCGCGCAAGGTTTTGCCGCAGCTTCCGCGTCGTTCGCTCGATTATGTCGCGCGGTACTATGGGGTGGAGATCCACAACCGCCACCGCGCTGGCGGAGACGCGCTGGCGACCGCGAAATGTCTGGTGCGAATGCTCTCTGATCTTTCCGACCGCGGCTGCAGCACCTGGGGAGACCTCCAGTCATTCCTGCGTGTGCCGGCCGGCCGCAGAAAGAAACGGCGCCACTCTGGTTTGCCGACACCAGTGACGCGCGACACCACCGCGTGACGGCGCCGACTCCGCTCGTAGAGCGCCTGAAGGTCGGAGCTCTCACGGTTCACGCCGTTCAGGCCGGCGGACAAAAGCTTGATGGCGGAGCGATGTTCGGCGTCGTTCCAAAACCGCTGTGGGAAAAGCGCATTGGCGCTGATGAGCGGAACCGCATCCAGCTCGGCATGCGTTGCCTGCTGATCGAGCATCCTTCCGGTCCGATCCTCGTCGACACCGGCGCGGGCAACAAGGAAAACGAGAAGTTCAAGGACATCTACGGCATCGAGAATCAGGGCAGAAACCAGCTGACGATGCTCGAGGATGCACTCGCCGAGGTGGGTGTGAGACCTTCCGACATCGTGCTTGTCATCAATACCCACCTTCATTTTGATCATGCCGGCGGCAATACGCGGCTCGGATCAAGCGGGTCGGTGGAAATCAGTTTTCCGAACGCGACCTACATCATCAAGCGCGGCGAGTACGAGTATGCCACCCATCCCAACGAACGGACAGCCGCGAGCTACTTCGATCGCAACTACACCCCCATCGAGGCAGCGGGGAAGGTGGAATTCGTTTCGCGCGAGAAGGAGGTAGTGAAGGGCATTCGCGTCATCCCAACGCCCGGCCACACCCCGTTCCACCAGAGTGTCCTCATCGAATCAGCGGGAGAGCGCGCCTTTTTCCTTGGTGATCTGGTACCGACACACGCGCACCTCCCGCTTCCGTGGATCATGGGCTACGATGTCGAGCCGCTCGTCACCCTCGAGACGAAGCGCCGGATTCTGAAGCAGGCTGTCGACGAGAATTGGCTCGTCATCTTCGAGCATGACGCCGCGATCCCGTGGGGCAGGGTCGAGCATGACGGGAAGACTTACCGTTTGGCAGAGAACAAGATTCTCGGATCCCGGCTACCCGCTGCCCGCTGAACGCTGTTCGCTACCTGCTGCAAACTGTCTGACAGATCGCGAATCGCTAAGGGAACTGCCCGAGCTTAGCTACGCCACCCGATGCGTAATCGCCGGTCGGCCGACTGCGAAAAGCGAAACGCATTCACCTGTCCCGTCGCAGCCAGCTGAAGGCATTTAGCGTTCAGCGGGTAGCGGGTAGCTTGCCCTTATTTGTCGAGCGCTCTACTCAATCGGCTGGTACAACTCGATCCGATTTCCCTCAGGATCCCGTATCCACGCGAACCGGCCGTACTCGGCGTCCTCGGTCTTTTCGATGGCCACACCATCAGCCTTCAGCTGCTCGAGAAAACCGCCGAGATCGGTGACGCGGTAGTTCACCTGGAACTCGCGGCGGTCAGGGGGCAGCGCGTCTTTCGATTGTGAGATGGCGAAGACTGTCGAGTCCACCTTGGATGAATCGCCGAGCCGGCGGTGCTTGAACTCCATGCCGTAGACCTTGCCATCCTCGTACGTTTCGAGGGTCAAGCCGAAATGCTGGGCGTACCAGTTCGAGAGCGCCTTGGCGTCGTTGGCGGAGATGAACACTCCGCCGATTCCGTCGACTGAAATCCGCTTCGTTGGTTTTCCACCCGTGTGTTTCTTCGGCATGCGGCGAATCTAGGGTTCGAACGGGGTCGCCGGAAGCGGACCGAGCGCTTGCAGATGTAACCTGGGTCGCCTATCTTACGTCCTCACAATGCGATAAGTGGGTGGTCCGGGCGGACTGCCTCACCCTCTGGCCCTCGATGTTTGAGGTGTGCTACAGGAGTTCATGCCACGGGATCGCCCCCAAAATGGGCGACATCTCTTTGCGCGGACTCCAAAAAGGGGGCCGCGTTTTTGTTTTCTTCCAATGACGGGGCTCGTATTCAGGACACAACAAAGCGCGTACGCGTCAACAAACAGATCCGCATCAGTCCGATCAGAGTAATTGCAGCTGATGGCGCGCAGCTGGGAATCATGGATGTCGAAACCGCCCTTGCCTCAGCCATTGAGCAGGGACTGGATTTGGTGGAAGTCGCGCCGATGGCCAGGCCTCCCGTCGCCCGCATCATGGATTACGGGAAGTTCAAGTTCGAGCAGGCCAAGATGGCCCGCCAGGCGAAGAAGAAGCAGCACGTCATCCATTTGAAGGAAGTGAAGTATCGGCCGGGAATCGAAGAGCACGACTTCATGACCAAGACCCGCCATGCGCGCGAGTTTCTTCAGGAAGGAAACAAGGTGAAAGTCACGCTGATGTTCCGCGGCAGGCAGATCGCCCACCCGGAGCTCGGACGTCAGGTTGTAAATCGGGTCGCGCAGGAGCTTGCCGACGTGGCGAAGATCGAGAGCGATCCGAAGTTCGAAGGAAAATTCATGACGATGATCTTAGCGCCGAAATAGAGGGCTGGCGAAATGAAGGATGCGGATAGTCTTCCCCCATCCCTCATCCCGCATCCCCCATCCCAATAAGGAAATCGCAATGCCGAAAATGAAGTCGCACAAGGGTGCGAGAAAGCGTTTCAAAATCACCGGCTCGGGGAAGGTCAAACGCATGAAAGCGTTCAAGAGCCACATCCTTACCAAAAAGTCGCCGAAAAGAAAGCGTCGTCTCCGTCAGGGCACGACTATTCTGACCCCGGGCGAAACGAAGAACATCAAGCGCCTGCTGCAGGCATAGAGGAAAAAGACAATGCCAAGAGTCAGATCAAACGTCGCGCGCCTGAAGCGCAAAAAGCAGGTGATGAAGGCCGCCCGCGGCGCCTTCGGCGCCCGCAGCAAGCTGTGGAAGGCAGCCAAGGAGAACGTCGAGCGTGGTTGGAAGTACGCGTACCGCGATCGCAAGAACAAGAAGCGCGATTTCCGCAAGCTGTGGATCATCCGCATCAACGCCGGCGCCCATCAGCATGGGATGTCGTACTCCGTGTTCATGCACGGCCTGAAGAAGGCTGGAATCGAGATCGATCGGAAAGTTCTCTCCGACATCGCCATCAATGACGCCGAGGCGTTTACTGCGCTCGCCGAGAAGGCGAGGTCAGCTCTAGACGCCGCGTAACGTCTTCGCAAGTATTCAAAAAGGACCCCGCCGGCGCTAATCTCCAACCAGCACGGCGGGGTCCTTTTGCATTCGCCATCCACTTCAACTCTGATCCGTGACGCTTTCGGAATTTCAGCAGCTAGTCACCACACTCGCCGCTGACGGCGAGAAGCTGATAGACGCGGCGACGACGGCGGCTCTGCTCGAAGAGGCCCGCACGTCGCTCCTCGGACGAAAGTCCGGACGGCTGCCCGACCTTTTCAAGCAGCTGCCTTCGCTGGCGCCTGCGGAGCTGCGCGAAGCCGGCTCACTGATCAACGCTGTCAAGGCGAAGTTCGAATCGCGCCTCGAGCAACGCCGCGCCCAGATCGAGGCCGCCAGCTTCTCGCACAAGAAAGTCGATCTCACCATGCCCGCGAGACGCCAGTGGCTCGGCTCGAAGCACCCCGTCACTCTCGTCATCGAGGAGATCGAAGAGATTTTCCGCGAGCTCGGATTCACCATCGCGCTCGGGCCAGAAGCGGAAACCGAGTGGTACAACTTCACCGCGCTCAACTTTCCGCCCGATCACCCCGCGCTCGATCTGCACGACACCCTTTACCTGGGCGACAACGCGCTGCTGAGAACTCATACGTCCCCGGTGCAGATCCGAACGATGCAGAAGCACAAACCGCCAATCAGGATTCTGAGTCCGGGCAACGCGTATCGTCGCGACTTCTTCGACGCGTCACACGCGCCGATGTTCGCGCAGATCGAAGGGCTTGCCATCGACGAAGGCGTCAGCTTCGTCGATCTCAAGGCGACGCTCACTCACTTCGCCAACCGTTTCTTCGGTAAGACGAAGACTCGTTTCCGTCCGAGCTACTTCCCGTTCACCGAGCCGTCTGCGGAAATGGACGTGGAGTGCCAGCTCTGTCACGGCTCCGGCTGCCCGAGCTGCAAAGGTACCGGCTGGATGGAGATACTCGGATCGGGGATGGTGCATCCGTCCGTACTCACCGCGGCCGGCCTCGATAGCGAGCGTTACACAGGCTGGGCGTTCGGCATGGGGCCGGCCCGCATCGCGATGCTCCGCTACGACATTCCTGACATCCGGATTCTCTACGATTCGGACGTCAGATTCCTGTACCAGATCGCGCGATGAAGCTGCGCCGTCTGACTGCTCTTCCCGTGGTGCCAACGCCATGAACGCGTCGTTCGACTGGCTGCGCGCGTTCGTGCGGATCGATATGAGCCCCGCGGAGCTCCGCGATCTTTTGACGTCGCGGTGCGCGACTGTGGATGATCTGGTCGCCTTTCGCGAGGATCTGCGCGACGTCGTCATCGGGCGCGTCGTCGAAGTCAAACGGCACCCGAACTCGGACCACCTGTGGCTCACAAAGGTGGATGCCGGCAGCGGAGCGCTGCTCGACGTCGTCTGCGGGGCCGCCAACGTTACGGCCGATACGCTCTATCCTTTCGCCCCCGTAGGCACCGTTCTTCCCGGCGGAATAAAAATCGAGAAGCGAAAAATTCGCGGTGAAACGTCCGAAGGCATGTTGTGCTCGGCGAAAGAGCTTGGCCTCGGCCAGGACCACGAAGGGATCATGGCACTGAGCATCAACGCCGATCCAGGCAGCAAGTTCCTCGATGCAATGCCCGTCGGTGACACGCGGCTGGTAATCGATGTGCTCCCCAATCGTCCTGACCTGCTTTCTCACGAGGGCCTCGCCCGCGAGATCGCGGCGGCGACCGGCGGGAGCGTCACGAGGCCAGACATCGCCGACGAGAAACCGTTCGTTATCCGCACACACACTGTGAAGGCCACGTCCGGCAAAGTCGGCGACGTCACCGTCAAGCTCGAGGATACCGATGGTTGTGTCCGTTACGCTGGAGCGGTGATCACTGGCGTGAAAGTCGGCCCGAGCCCTGACTGGCTGGTGCAGCGGCTGCAGTCGGTTGGCTCGCGATCGATCAACAACGTCGTCGATGTAACGAATTACATGCTCCAGGGGTTTGGTCAGCCCATGCATGCGTTCGACCTCGAAAAGCTCGCGCGCAGCACGGTGGTCGTTCGAAAGACACGCGGCGAGGAGTTGATCAAGACCCTGGACGGAGTTGACCGAACGCTGCCGCCTGGCACCGTGGTGATCGGCGATGCCGAGCGCGCGCAGGCGATCGCCGGCGTAATTGGTGGAAGTGGAAGCGAAGTCTCCGGTGAAACGACCGACATCTTCCTCGAGGTCGCCGCGTTTAATCCAGCGCGAATTCGCGCGACGAGGCGCAAACTGGGAATTTCTACGGACGCCAGCTATCGCTTCGAGCGCGGCGTCGACGTCGAAGCGGTGCCCGCTCTCGTGGATTACGCCGTCAGGCTGATTCTTTCCGTCGCCGGTGGAATTCCGCAGGGGAGCCCAATCGATCTGTACCCGCTGCCCCGGCGTCCCCAGCCGATATCGCTGAAGCTTCCGCGCGTATCCCGGCTTCTCGGTGAGACTGTCGACAGTGGCGAGGTCGAAAAGAATTTGCGGCTGGTTGGATTCAGGATCGCGCCCGAAGCCAAGGACGTGCTCAAGATCTCACCACCGAGCTGGCGGCACGATGTGAAAGGCGAAGCCGACCTTGCTGAAGAAGTCGCGCGCTTGCGCGGCTATGACACTTTCTCCTCGGAGCTGCGGCCTTTCCGTTCGAGCTCGGTGCCAGACGCGCCTCTCGTTTCAGTTACCCGGCGTCTACAGGAGTCGCTGGTCGGCGCAGGGCTGAACGAAGTGCGGCCAATGCCCTTCGTTAGCGAGAAGAAGGGCGGCACCGTGCGGGTGACAAATCCGCTCGCCGAAGACGAGGCCTACCTGCGGTCAGATCTCATCACCACACTGATCTCGCGCGCGGAATACAATCTCTCTCGAATGCAGGGCAACGTACGCTTATTCGAGATTGGAACGGCGTTCTTCGCTGGCGGAGATCAGGCGGCGCTGCCCGGTCCAAAGAAAGCGGGGCTGCCCCGAGAGGAAGTTCACGTCGCAGCGTTGGTGATGGGTCAACGCGCTCCAACCCACTTCACCAAGGCAATCCAGCCGAGCTACGACGAATGGGACATTAAGTTCCTCGCCGAGCGCACGGCGATGGCTGCGTTCCCGGACGCGGAGATCACGCTCGTTCCGGGAAGCGGTGATACCCTGTGGGATGTTGCCGCCAACGGCGTCAAGGTTGGCTCAGCACGCCGCCTGACCCTCGACGCGCCCATATGGGCAAAACCGGCGTTCGGACTCGAGATCAACATAGAAGGCGCGGGCTCCGCGCAAGGACGCCACAAGACTTACCGGCCGATTCCAGCGACACCGCGCGCTCAGGTGGATCTCGCGTTGATTGCACCCATCATTGTGACGGCAGCGCAGATTGAAACGGTCATAAGACGTGAGGCGGGTGATCTCCTGGAAACTCTCACGCTTTTCGACGAGTTCATCGGGCAAGGCATTCCCGAAGGATCACGTAGCCTTGCGTGGGCGTTGACGTTCCGCG
Source organism: Gemmatimonadaceae bacterium (assembly GCA_036514115.1). Classification (GTDB taxonomy): domain Bacteria; phylum Gemmatimonadota; class Gemmatimonadetes; order Gemmatimonadales; family Gemmatimonadaceae; genus UBA4720. The sequence goes on along the minus strand of DATBXT010000120.1, from coordinate 24,871 downwards.
ATCGCGAGCGCACACTAAAGGACAAGGAAGTGCAGGGGAGAACGGAAAAGATCGTGAAAGCACTCGCGGGAGAGCTCGGTGTCAGACAGCGTACGACCTGAAAGGGCAGCTTTTACTGAGCTCGAGCAGCTCGTCAAGCACCTTGGCGATGAGCTGGCCTCATTTCGCCGGCGGGCGTTGCAGGCTGAGGCGCGTCTCAAGGGGCTCGAGTCCACTGGCGTAAAGGGCGTGGCCTCACCCGAGCGCGTTCAATTCCTGGAGCGGGAGAATGCCGGACTCACCAAGCGTCTGGCCACTGCGCGTGACCGGACCCAGCAGATGATCGACCGCGTTCGGTTCCTGCGCCAGCAGCATGACGGAGCGGCGGCGCGTTGACCTCCAAGAAAAATGTTGTTCGCGTCACCATACTCGGCGATGAGTACTCGATCCGCAGTGATCAGAGTCCGGAGCGGACACGCGCTGTCGCGGAACATGTCGACAGTGTGATCAGGGACACCATGCGGGCAGGCAACATTGTCGAGACGCAAAAGGCCGCCATCCTTGCTGCGTTGAGCATCACGGACGAGCTGTTTGATGCGCGCGAAGGGGGAGAGGATCTCGCGGGTGCTATGAAGAAGTTGAGCGGGGAGATCCGGCCGTGGTTGCCGCCCGCTAAAAGAAAGGACTGAGCAGCACTCCGCGGCCGCGAGAGTAGCGGCCAGCGCCAGTTGGTTGAGTCCTGCGGTTCTCCTTCCGACGGTCCTCACTATCCTGGTCCGCAGTACCCCGCTCTCGCCCAAATCCAAAACCCACATTAGCTTAGGTCCAACTACGCGACGACTTTCCGGCGCGATAGGGGCCGCCTGTGGCTGTGCCGCGGGCCCAACATAGATCGAATATGACGAATACAGCTCTATTAGCCGCAGCTGGCATACTTGTGTTTGTTATTGCCGGTGCGGTCTTTTTTATTGTCGGAACCAGGCGAGGCCGGAACGCCGAGCTCAAGCGCCAGCAAGCTGCGCAGGCGACGGCTGAAGAAACGGCGAAGAAGATCCTGTCCGAGGCCAATCGCGAATCGGAGAGCCTTCGCAAGACGGCAGTCCTCAGTGGCAAGGAAGAGCTGATCAAACTCCGCGAGGCGTGGGAAGTCGAGGCCCGCGGCCGCCGTGAGGAAGTCGAACGCGAAGAGCGCAAAGCCGACGAGCGCGAGGGCCAACTCAACCGCAAGTACGACCTCCTCGAACAGCGGGAACGCGAAACGACGCGGCGTGCGGAGGCGCTATCAGGTCAGGAAAAAGCTCTGACCCAGAAGCAACAAGACCTCGAGAAGCTTCTCGGCGAGGAACGCCGCCGCCTCGAGCAACTGGCCGGCCTTTCCGCGGCCGACGCCAAAGCCGAGCTGATGCACCGCATGGAGGAGGAGGCTCAGGCGGACGCAGCCAACAAAATCCGCGAGATTCGGGAAAGCGCCAAGCGCAACGCCGAGCGGGAGGCGAAGAAAATCATTGCTCTCGCCATCCAGCGAATCGCCGCGGAGCAGAGCGTCGAAGCGACCGTGTCCGCGGTTTCTCTTCCCAACGACGAGATGAAAGGACGGATCATCGGTCGTGAGGGCCGGAACATCCGGGCGTTCGAGCTCGCGACCGGGGTCGATGTCATCATCGACGACACACCGGACACCGTCGTCGTCTCCTGCTTCGATCCGGTCCGCCGCGAGATCGCGCGACTGTCTCTTGAAAAGCTCGTTGCCGACGGTCGGATTCACCCGGGGCGCATCGAAGAAGTCGTCAACAAGTCACGCCAGGAAGTCGACACGTCCATCGTGGAGACAGGTGAGCAGGCCGCTTATGAGAGTGGCGTCCACGGCCTGCATCCTGAGCTGGTGAAGCTGATTGGCCGGATGCGCTGGAGAACGAGCTATGGCCAGAACATTCTGAACCACTCCAAGGAAGTCGCCTGGCTGGCGGGCATAATGGCTGCCGAGCTCGGGCTCGATGTGAACATGGCGCGTCGCGGCGCACTGCTGCACGACGTTGGCAAGGTGCTCACCCACGAGCACGAAGGCACGCACGTACAGCTCGGTGTGGAAGTCGCGACGCGCTACGGCGAGAATCCGCTGGTGGTGAACTGTATCGCAGCCCACCACGACGACGTTCCGCACGAGACCGAAGTCTCGGTACTGGTGCAGGCCGCCGATGCAATCTCCGGCGCGCGGCCGGGCGCGCGCCGCGAGGCATTCGAGACGTACGTGAAGCGCCTCGAGGGCCTCGAAAAAATCGCGTCGAGCTACCGCGGTATCGAGAAAGTGTTCGCGATCCAGGCTGGCCGCGAAATCCGCGTCATCGTCACACCGGAAGAAGTCGACGATCCGCGCATGGCGTCACTGACCGAGGAGATCGCGCGGCGCATCGAGGCCGAGCTTCAGTATCCGGGACAGATCAAAGTGGTATTGATCAGGGAGACGAGAGCAGTGGACTTTGCCCGCTGAGCTCATCGACGGGCGGGCGATAGCAAAAAAAGTTCGCGCCGACGTCGCGCGGCGCGCGGAGAAGCTTGTCGCGCGGGGCATTCAACCGGGGCTCGCGGTGGTGCTCGTTGGCGAAGATCCTGCCAGCGTCGTTTATACCACTTCGAAGGGGAAGGCCGCTCAAGAAGCTGGTATGTACAGCGTCAACATCCGCCTTCCCGCCGACACGACACAGTCGGACCTGCTCGGCCGCGTCGATGCGCTGAACGCGGACCCGCGAATCCACGGGATCCTGGTGCAGATGCCGCTGCCGAAACACATCGACGCCGACACCGTGATCCGCCGTATCGACCCGGCTAAAGACGTGGACGGATTTCACCCTGTGAATGTCGGAAAGATGCTGATCGGCGAACGCGACGGCTTTATTCCTTGCACCCCTGCGGGAATTCAGGTGCTGCTCAAGGAATCGGGAGTAAGCACTCCGGAAAAGAATTGCGTTGTGATCGGCCGCAGCAATATTGTCGGCAAGCCAATGGCCGCGCTGATGATCCAGGACAACGCCGACGCAAACTGTACCGTCACCGTCTGCCACCGACATACGGCGGATCTTGCAGCACATACCCGCGCCGCCGATATCCTTATCGTCGCTGCCGGCCGGCCCAGAATGGTGACGCGCGACATGGTCAAGCCGGGGGCGGTCGTTATCGATGTCGGGACCAATCGCGTCGAGGACAAAACGGCGAAGTCGGGAACGAGGCTTACCGGAGATGTGGACTTTGATGCGGTCCGCGAGGTTGCTTCCAGGATCACCCCGGTTCCCGGTGGCGTCGGTCCAATGACCATCGCCATGCTGATGGCCAACACTGTCCGCGCCGCTGAAATGGCGTCGGAGCGCCGGTGAGACAGCGCCTCTCTTTCGACTTCACCGGGAGTCTCGCGGCGCCCGCAACAATCGGGACGACGCCGGACAACGCGATGTCAGTCTGGGATCTCACCGCCAGGACTCGCGAGCTCGTCGAATCACGACTGCGCGGTATCTGGGTGCGGGGAGAAATCAGCGATTTCAAGCGTCACCGTAACGGCCACTGGTATTTCTGCCTTCGCGACCGCGAGGCACAGGTTCGGTGCGTGGTGTGGTCGGGCGACCAGCATCGCATGCCCGCTGCTCCCGACGACGGAATGCAGGTAGTGGTGTTCGGGCAGATGACTGTGTTCGCGGCGCGCGGCGATCTTCAGCTCAAGGTGTCGCGCATCGACGCCGAGGGGGATGGGCTCTGGCGGAAAGCAATGGAGCTCACCCTCGGGAAACTGCGAAAGGAGGGACTCCTCGACGAGGCTCGCAAGCGACGGATTCCTCAGTATCCGCGTTGCGTTGCCGTCGTGACGAGTCCTGACGGCGCAGCGCTGAGAGACATCGTCGCCGTGATGCGCAAGAGAAATCTGGGCGCTCGGATTGTCGTCTGTCCCGCGCAGGTGCAGGGTGACACTGCGGCCGGGGAAATCGCCGCCGCCATCCGGCGGGTCGGTCGGTGGGCGAAGGCCGACGTACTCATCGTTGGCCGCGGCGGCGGCAGCAAGGATGATCTCTGGGCATTCAACGACGAGCGCGTCGCACGCGCTGTCGCCCAGTCGCCCGTACCCGTCATATCCGCCGTGGGCCACGAAGTCGACATGACGGTGTGCGACGCTGTTGCAGACCTGCGCTGTCCGACGCCGTCGGCAGCGGCAGTCGCTGCCTGCGCGTCTCGAGACGACGTGCGCAAGGCGCTGGCGCGCGCCGGCCAAACCCTGTCGGAAACCGCGCAGCGCAGAATCCGCAATGACCGTCGCGACATTGAGAAGCTCGCTTCACGACTCGCACAGTCGTCGACGCGAATTGTCACCCGCAAGAAGGCGCTGCTTGGCACCTGTGCCGCGAGACTCAACGCGCTGAGCCCCCTGGCAACGCTCTCTCGCGGTTACGCCGTCGCGCGCGATGGCAGCGGCAAAACACTGACGTCAGTGAGCCAGTTCGTGCCAGGCGCGGAGTTCGACCTGCTGTTACACGACGGCCGAGTCGAGGGGCGCGCAGAGCGTGTCAGTGCAAAGGATCGAGCCTGGTGAGCCTTCTACTCACTTTCGTAACGAGCTTGATGCTGGGAATGCGGCACGCCACCGATCCTGATCACATCGTAGCCGTGACGACGATCGTCAGCCGCGAGCGCTCGGTCGCGAAAGCCGCGGGAATCGGCGCCGTCTGGGGCATCGGGCACACCATGACGCTGCTGCTTGTCGGCGGCTCGATCATCGCATTCAAGATCGCCGTCGACGCGCGCCTCGGCTTGTCGCTCGAGCTCGCGGTTGCGGTGATGCTCATTGTGCTCGGCCTGCTCAACCTTTTCGATGTCCGCGCCGGGGCGCGGGTGATCAGCGCGTCGCGCCCGCTTTTCGTAGGGATCGTTCACGGACTTGCCGGATCGGCCGGCGCGGCGCTTCTCATAGTCCCGCTGATCGACGATCCGCGGTGGGCCGCGCTTTATCTGTTGACGTTTGGGCTGGGCACAATCGTCGGAATGACGCTGGTTACGCTCACGGTTGCCGTCCCTTCGCTCGTGGCGAGCGCGCGCCTACCGAACCTTCAACGATCGCTTCGCCTCGCATCCGGCGCGGTGAGCGTCGTTTTCGGACTGTACCTGGCGCACAAGATCGGCTTTGGTGATGGGCTCTTCACCTCCGCCCCGAGCTGGAACCCTCGCTAGCTCCTAAAGCAGCTGCTGATTGCACATCAGAAGTACGACTCGCACTTCGTCGTGCCCAACGGCGCCTACGGTCTTGGCCGAATAGTAGAACGGCTCGCCGGGCATGCGCGCCTCGCCGAAGACCAGGACGGAGTCCATCTGGTTGACGGTGATCTCAAAATCGCCGTTGCCGTTGCTCATCGCGTATCCAATCGCCTTTGCGTTTCTGACGCGAGTAAGAAGCTTGTCATACTCGATGGCGGCCGCACGCATAGCGTCGGGATTTCCGTTCTCCCAGTCGAGGCTGTCGAGCGCGTTGAGAGACTTCCGGATGGTCGGGATCTTTGCTGCATTGAACGCATACACGTGCACACCCGGCACGCCGGACGTGCTCTCCTTCACATCAGCGCATGGCTGGGCGCTGCCGTCGAGAAGAGTCTTCTCGGGCACGGTATGGGCAAGCGACAACAGGGTGAGCAACGCTGCTCCTCGCAAAAACACGACAGTCTCCGGTTAGGTGTTCGCTTTCTAGACGCACAACCCCCCAATTGGGAACTACTGTCGTTGCCAGCGCGGCTTTACATAGGAGCTTTTCGCGGCTAAGTTATAAGGCTACAGCGATTTAAGAACCAGTGACGGGCGCCGGCAAATGGGCTGGTGCGAGAGCAAATCCAAATGGCCTTCGAGAAAACACCTACCGTAGAGAAGTACCGCACCCACGACACGGACAGCGGCTCGACCGAAGTTCAGGTTGCCCTTCTCACCGAGAGAATCAACTACCTGACCAGCCACTTCCGCACCCACGCGAAGGATCATCACAGCCGTCGCGGGCTGCTCAAGATGGTCGGCAAGCGGCGCCGACTCCTCGACTATCTGAGGCGTACGGACGTCGAAGGCTACCGCAAGATCATCGCTGATCTTGGACTCCGGTACTAATCTGGATTTTTGATCTCACCGCGCGGCGCACAATGCGATTCCGCGCGGTTTGTGCTACACAGAGACACCAACACAACATATGCAACGTATTGAAAGAACTTTCGCCGGCAGACGCCTGGTCATCGAGACCGGCCGCATGGCGAAGCAGGCGGCAGGATCCGCACTAGTCCAGTTCGGCGAGACAATGGTTCTCGCGGCAGCAACGGTCAGTGACAACGAAAGTCCCCTCCCGTTTTTCCCCCTCCTCGTCGAGTACAAGGACAAGGCTTACGCCGCCGGCAAAATCCCGGGCGGCTTCATCAAGCGGGAAGGACGCCCCTCCGATCCGGAAATCCTCAAGGCGCGCATCATCGACAGATCGATCCGCCCGCTTTTCCCGGAAGGATTCAAGAACGAAGTCCAGGTCTTCATTTACGTCATCTCGGCTGACCAGGAAAACGACGCCGATGTGATGGCGCTCGTCGCCGCCTCGTACGCGATCAACTCCTCGAAGATCCCTTTCATGGGACCGATCGCCGCCGTTCGCGTCGGCCGCGTCCAGGAGAACTGGATCCTCAATCCGACCTTCCAGCAGCTGCCCTACAGCGACATGGACGTCGTTCTCGCGGCTTCGAAGGACTCGGTGATGATGGTCGAAGGTGGAGCGCTGGAGGTCTCGGAAGCCGACATGATCGAGGCCCTCAACGTCGGTCAGCGCGGCATTAAGGAGCTCATCGCCATTCAGGAAGAGATGCTCGGCCAGGGCCGGCAGACGAAGATGCAATGGAAGAAGGCGGAGACCTCCACCGAGCTGAAAGCGCGCGTGGACTCTCTCGTAAAAGGTAAGATCGTCGAGGCGATCAATCAGAAGGACAAGCACACTCGCATTGAAGCAGTGGAGCTGGTGAAGAAGCAGGCGATCGAGCAGCTCGTCACCGAGTTCCCCGACAACTCGAAGGACATCTCGGGTCTGGTCGGCGACGTCGAGTACCACTCGCTGCGCGCCCAGGTTCTGGATTCCGGACTTCGCGTTGATGGCCGCAACAGCAAGGAAGTCCGTCCGATAACGATCGACACCACCGTTCTTCCGCGCGCGCATGGATCGGCGCTCTTCACCCGCGGTCAGACGCAGGCGCTCGTCGCCGTAACGCTCGGAACAGCCAACGACGTTCAGCGCCTCGACAGCATCGATGAAGCGGGCGAGTCGACGAAGTCGTTCATGCTCCATTACAACTTCCCGCCATTCTCGACGGGCGAAGTTCGTCCGATGCGCGGCACCAGCCGTCGCGAGATCGGTCACGGCAACCTGGCGGAGCGCGCGCTGCAGGGCGTGCTGCCGGCGTTCGAGGACTTCCCGTACACGATTCGAATCGTATCCGACATTCTCGAATCCAATGGATCGTCGTCGATGGCCTCGGTTTGTGGTGGATCTCTCGCGCTGTTCGATGCTGGTGTGCCGCTTCGTTCCGCCGTGGCCGGCGTGGCGATGGGTCTCATCAAGGAAGGATCGAAGTACGCGATCCTCACCGACATCCTCGGCACCGAAGACCACCTCGGCGACATGGACTTCAAGGTCGCGGGGACGGAGCATGGCATCACTTCGATCCAGATGGACATCAAGATCGAGGGGCTCAGCTTCCAGATTGTGCAGGAAGCCCTGGCGCAGGCGCGCGAAGGCAGACTTCACATCCTCGGCGAAATGTCGAAGGCGCTCGCAGAGCCGCGCGCGGATCTTTCGCAGTACGCGCCGCGCATCGTGACCATGAATATCAATCCGGAGAAGATCGGCGATCTCATCGGACCGAAAGGCAAGACCATTCGCGGTATCCAGGAAGAGACGGGCGCCGAGATCACGGTCGACGACGCCGGTCTGGTTACGATCGCCGCCGTCGGCGGCGAAGCCATGGAAAGAGCGCGTCAGATGATCCAGGCGCTCACCGCGGAGCCGGTGATCGGCGAGACGTACGAAGGCAACGTCAAGAGCACCACCGCTTTCGGCGCGTTTGTGGAGATCATGCCGGGCACCGAGGGTCTGGTGCACATCTCCGAGCTGAAGCACGGTCGCACTGAGAAGACCGAAGACGTGGTCAAGAAGGGCGACCGCGTGAAGGTCAAGCTTCTCGAACGCGACGAGCGTGGACGTCTGCGTTTGTCCATGAAAGCGTTGACGCCGAAGCCAGAGGGAGAGGCTGGAGGCGGGAGGCGGGAGGAGGGAAGCGGCGGTGGGGGCGAAGCTCCTGCACTCGCGGCGGTTGGTGCCGAAACCAGCAGCGACGCTGGTGAGGGCGAAGAGGGCGGCGAAAGTTCGGAACGGAGCGATCGCGGTGACCGGCCACGTCGTGGACGCGGAGGTCGCGGAAGAAATGGTGGGGGCGGAGGGCGCTCGCGCGAGTGACCCTCGCTGCGCAGGCCGCAGGCTCTGAGCTGCGCCGTACCGTTCTCGCGAATGGCCTGACCGTACTCTCGGAATACATGCCGGGAGTACGGTCGGTCGCTTTGGGGGCATGGGTTCGCGCAGCATCCCTGCACGAGAGCGCCGAGAAGATGGGTGTCTCTCACATGCTGGAGCACATGGTGTTCAAGGGAACACCGACGCGCAGCGCAAAGGAGCTGGCGCTCGCCCTGGAAGTTCTCGGCGGCTCCCTCGACGCGTACACTGCTCGCGAACACACCGCGTACCAGGCCAAGGTGCTGGACGAGCATCTCCCCCAGGCTGCGGACGTTCTCGCGGATCTGATCTTTCGTCCCGTGCTGAGGGGCGCGGATCTCCAGCTCGAGCGGAAGGTAGTGCTCGAAGAGATCAACACCGTGGACGACACGCCGGACGATCTCGTGTTCGAGCTCCACAACGCACAAATGTGGGGAGCGCATCCGTACGGCTACTCGATTCTCGGAAGTCGGGAGACCGTGAGTGCTCTCCAGCCAGCCGATTTACGCGCTTTGCACTCTCGCGCGTACCATCCAGACCAGATCGTCTTCGCGGCCGCGGGCAACGTCGAGCACGACGCGCTCCTGGAAACGCTCGACGAGACCGGATGGGCCGATGTTCCGCGCGGGGGATTGCCGCCCCTGAGGTCTCCGGCTCCAATCGTGCAGGCTCCTGCTGCCCTTCATTTCGAGCGAGATACTGCGCAGACCCACATCGTCATCGGCAGCGCGACCTTCGCGCACAGTGATCCCCGGCGCTACGCCATGAGCATGATCGGCATGCTCTTCGGCGGCGGGATGAGTTCGCGTCTCTTCCAGCGCATTCGCGAAGAGCTTGGACTCGCCTACGCCGTTTACTCGTTCCAGTCCTTTCACGAGGATGCCGGTACGCACGGTGTTTACGTCGGCACGGCACCCGAGACCGCGCGGGCGGCAGTCGATGCGATCAACGAGGAAATGGAAAATCTGTCCGCGAACGGCCTGAGCGAAGTCGAGCTGGACGCTGGAAAAAGCCAACTGAAAGGACAGATTACACTCTCCCTGGAGAGCCCCAGTTCCAGAATGTACCGGGCCGCCGGAGTCGAGCTTTACGACGAACCTTACAGAACTCTCGATGAAGTCCTCGCCCTGGTCGATGCGATCGATGCGGAGACTGTGTCGGAACTTTGCAAAGCTTACTATTCTCCGTCGCTGCAAACACTGGTAACACTGGGCCCAAGTCGGCGGCGTAGCCGCGGCGAAGATGCGCCGCGTCGTTCAACACTCAATCAAAAGCAACTTCTAATTCCATGAAGATCGGCGTTCCGAAGGAGATAAAGACCAACGAGAATCGTGTGGCGCTGGTACCGGCCGGCGCGGAAGCGCTGGTCGCGGCCGGACACAGCGTCATGATGGAGAAGGGGGCGGGTGAGGGCAGCGGGTTCCCCGACGCGTCGTACACATCGGTGGGTGCGAAGATCGGCCCCGATGCGGACACAGTATGGCGCGAAGCCGACATGATCATGAAGGTGAAGGAGCCGATAAAGCCGGAATGGCCGCGCATGCGCAAAGGACAGGTGATTTTCACCTACTTCCATTTCGCGGCAGACAAGGAGCTGACGCAAGCCCACATTGACAGCGGGGCGACGTGTATCGCTTACGAGACCGTGGAGCTGCCGTCGAGAGAGCTGCCGCTCCTGACGCCGATGTCAGAGGTAGCCGGGCGCATGGCCGTCCAGGAGGGAGCCAAATACCTCGAGAAGATCTACGGCGGTCGCGGTGTCTTGCTGGGCGGTGTGCCGGGGGTGGCGCCGGGGAAGGTGGTCATCCTGGGTGGCGGGATCGTGGGCATCAACGCGGCCAAGATGGCGGCGGGCCTGGGTGCGAAGGTGACGGTCCTCGACTTGTCGCTCGAGCGACTTCGGTATCTGTCGGATGTGATGCCGGCTAACGTCACACTCATCTATTCCAATCGTCATAACATCCTGGAGCAGATCTCCACCGCGGACCTGGTGGTGGGAGCGGTGCTCATTCCGGGTGCCGTCGCTCCACGACTCATTCGCCGCGAAGACCTGAAGACAATGCAACCGGGTGCAGTGATAGTCGATGTGGCCATCGATCAGGGTGGCTGTGTGGAGACTATCCACGCCACGACTCACGAGAATCCAACCTACGTGGTGGATGGAATCATCCATTACGGAGTGGCGAACATGCCTGGTGGGGTGCCGCGCACATCGACGCTGGCGCTCACCAACGCAACGTTCCCGTACGCGATGCAGCTGGCGAAGAAAGGATGGAAGCAGGCCCTGAAGGACAATGCTCCACTGAGAAAGGGACTCAACATTGTAGACGGAAAAGTGACATATCCCGCTGTCGCTGAGGCGTTTGCCTTGCCGTATACACCACCCGATTCATATTTGAACTAATGCGCTGGCCATTCTTCAAGCCGGGTGCACTTTTCCCGGCAAACGCGATTGCCGTCGATCTCGGCACCGCAAATACATTGATCTACGTGAAGGGCGAAGGCATCGTGCTCAACGAGCCCTCTGTAGTCGCGCTCGATCGCGAAACGAAAAAAATCAAAGGCGTGGGGCTCGAGGCCAAGCGCATGCTCGGGCGCACTCCTGAAGGGGTGATCGCGGTCCGTCCGATGAAGGACGGCGTCATCGCGGATTTCGATGTGACCGAGAAAATGCTGCGTTATTTTCTGGCCCTCATCATCGAGAATCACGTCTTCAAGGTGAAGCCGCGGGTCATCGTCTGCGTCCCGTCCGGCATTACCGAGGTGGAGAAACGCGCTGTTCGTGATTCGGCACTCGGCGCCGGGGCGAAAGAAGTCTTCATGGTCGCGGAGCCAATGGCTGCTGCAATCGGGGTAGGCCTTCCTGTGGAGACTCCGACGGGCAACATGGTGATCGATATCGGCGGTGGCACCACCGAGATCGCCGTCATCGCGCTGTCAGGTATCGTGAGCGATACATCGATCCGGACCGGTGGCGATGAGCTTGATATGGCCATCGTCCAGTTCATGCGGAAGAACTACAACCTTCTCGTCGGTGAATCGACCGCGGAGCAGGTGAAAATCCAGATCGGATCCGCCGCTCCGGTAGGCGATGAGAAGGAAATGGACGTCAAAGGCAGGGATCTTGTATCAGGGATCCCCAAGACGGTGCGCGTGCACTCGTCGGAGATCAGGGATGCGGTGCAGGAGCCCATTCAGCAGATCGTCGACGCAGTGAGGCGGGCACTGGAGATCACCCCGCCCGAGCTCGCCGCCGACATCGTCGATCGCGGCATAGTCATGACGGGCGGTGGAGCTCTCATACGCGGCCTGGACGTTCTGCTGTCGCAGGAAACCGGACTTCCGATTCACGTTGACGAAGATCCGCTGACCTGTGTTGTTCGAGGTACAGGCCGTATTCTTGATGACGAGGCGAAATACTGGTCTGTCCTAGCGACTTGAGGTAACACGTGGCTCGCGCCATACGCAGCAACAACCGGTTCGACTTAATAATTCTCGGTACCTGCATAGCTCTCGCGTTCGCGGCGCGCGCTTTACCCAACACTCTCCGCGACCCCGTTGCCACCGGGATGCGCCGCAGCTTCCTGGCGCCGCTGGTGATGCTTCAGGAAAACGCCGAGCGGGGCCGGGAATCGCTGCTGGCGGCTGAGCCTAAGCAGGCCCATCTCGACAGCCTTTCGCTCGGTTCGATGAAGGCCGCGGCTTTGGAGTCAGAGAATGACCGGTTGAGAAAACTCATCGGTCTTGGATCCCGAATTCGCACGGGCTTTGTGCCGGCTGAAGCGCTTCATGGACGCGGCGTCCGCGACGAAACGACTGTCATCCTCAGCGCCGGCTCGCGCGCGGGAGTCCAGCGAATGAGCCCCGTGATTGCTCCGGAGGGTCTCGTCGGTTTCGTCGATCAAGTCGATCCGACGATGAGTCACGCACTGCTGTGGACCCATCCAGACTTCCGGGTCAGCGCCATGTCGCCCGACGGCACCGCCTTCGGAATTGCCCAGGCGCATCTCACCAGTGCGACAGGCGGGTATCTAATGGAGCTTCGCGGCGTGCCATTCAGAGCTACTCTCAAACCAGGCGCACTAATCGTCAGCTCGGGCTGGGGCGGTGTCTGGCCGCGGGGCATTCCGGTCGGCACCGTGCTCCAGGAGATCAAGACCAGCGAGGGGTGGGCGCGAACGTATCTTCTTCAGCCCGCAGTGAATCCGGCAGACGTGTATTCGGTAATGATTCTGCGCCGCGAGCGACTGGCCAAGGGGATGGACGGAGTATGGGAGAGCGTCGCGCAGGCCGACGCAGCTGCGCAGCGCATCGTCGTTTCGGGTGATTCAGCCGCTAAGGCTGCGGCGCTCGCTGAAGCCGCGGCCCGGCGCGCGGTGATCGACTCGATCGCTCGCGCCAACGGCACTCCACCGCTGGGCGTGACGCCGACCACACCGGTGGCGACCGACACGAGTCCCGAGGCCGTCGCCGCCAGAGCCGCCGCTCGAGCGGCCGCTCAGCGAGCTGCAGAGCGACGGGCAGCTGCCGCCGACAGCGCGGCGAGACGGGCGGACACCGTTCCCCGCCGCGACTCAGTCAGGAGAGATACTACCCCTCTTCGACCGGGAGCAACACGATGAACCTGGGCGGAGCGATTCGCGCAGTAATCAGCTTCCTCATCTTCGTCGTCCTGCACTACACACTCCGCCCCTTGCTGGGATGGCGTGCGCCGATGGACTTCCTGGTGCTGGCGCTGTTGCTGGCATCGGTGCGCGTGAGGCCGGCGACGGCTGCGGTGATCGGGTTTGCTCTCGGACTCCTCTCGGATTCGCTGGCGCCGGACGCCCTCGGAGCGGGAGCGATAGCGATGACCGTAGTCGGTTTTGGCGCTTCCTACCTCAAGGCCGTTTTCTTCGCCGACAATCTGGTCCTCAACGCGTTCTTCTTTTTCCTCGGCAAGTGGGTGTTCGACATCATCTACTTCGTTGGTGAGCAGCGCGTGAAGGGCGTCGAGCTTCTCCAGCAACTGCTCCTCTGGTCGCCACTCTCGGCGGCCGTTACCGCAGCGGTGGGCGTGCTGTTACTGTTCTTGATGAGACCGCTTCTGGAGCCCGCGCCCACATGAGCTTTCACCCCAACGACGTTGCCCGCCGGGCAAGAATGAGCTCGCTGTTCCTGGTGCTGGGCTTCGTGGTACTGGTGGGCGCTTTCTTCAACACGCAGGTAATCAAGCACAATCAGTATGTCATGCAGTCGGAGGAAAACCGACTGCGGCCGATTCCGCTGCCGGCGCCGCGCGGCATCATTTACGACAAGTACGGAAAGGTGATCGCGGAGAATCTCCCCGCTTATTCCGTTTCGATCACTGCGCCGACCGTCGACAGTCTGCGTGCCGCGCTCGCGCAGCTCGCGCCTACGCTGCAGCTGACGCAGAACGACATCAATCTCGCCATCAGGCGCTACCGCCGCGCACCAACGCGCCCGACGGTGATCATCCCTGACGCCTCGATCGACATCGTGTCAGTGCTCGAAGAGCATCGTCTCGACTATCCGCGTCTCATCATCCAGTCCGTTCCGAAGCGCTACTATCCCGACGGGCCGGACGTGGCCTCGTTTGTTGGATACACGGGCGAGATCACCGAGAGCGAGCTGAACGATCCGAAGTACACGAACTACAAGCCAGGACAGCAGATCGGAAAGGCAGGCCTCGAGAAGCAATACGAGAACATTCTGCACGGTCGCGAAGGCGTCCGGTTCGATGAAGTAGACGCGAGAGGACGTCCCGTCCGCGGCGAAGGTCCGCGTCCCGACCTGGATCCGGAAGGCGCGCCGCCTCTTTACACGAACATCGATCTCGATCTCCAGAAATTCACCGCAGGGATTTTTGCGGATTCGCTTCAGGGCGGTGCGATCGCCATAGATCCGACCACGGGCGCGGTCCTCGCCTTGTACAGCGCGCCGAGCTGGGATCCGAACAAATTCACCGGCGGAATCCCGGTCGACTACTACAAGCAGCTGCTCGAGGACAAGCGTCGGCCGCTGGTGAATAAGGTCATTCAGGGGCGATACCCGCCGGGCTCTACGTTCAAGCTCGCTACTTCGGTCATCGCGCTGGAGAACGGGGTCGCCACGCCGAAGGACCGCATGCCGGTTCCCTGCACAGGCGGGTACCAGTTTGGAAACCGCTACTTCCGCTGCTGGGACAAGCGCGGTCACGGTTCGCTTAGTCTGGAAGACGCGATCAAACATTCCTGCGACGTTTATTTCTACCAGCTGGGTCTGAAAATCGGTCTGACCAAACTCATTGCGGGCGGGATCAGGCTTACGATGCGCGACAAGTCGGGCATCGATCTCCCCGAGGAGAACCAGCCTTACTGGCCCTACGCGCTCGAGTACTACGACAAGAAGTATGGACCTCGCAACTGGAGCAACGCTGAGACCCTCAACCTGTCGATAGGACAGGGCGCGAATTCTCAGACCGTGGTCAACATGGCCAAGTTATACACCGCGTTGGCCAGCGGCGGTACAGCCGCGAGACCAGAGATTGCCCACCTTGTCGCGCAACGGAAGCCGATTTACAAACTTAGTCCGGAGCTTCAGACTGCCTTGCTCAACGGATTGAAGGCGGTGACTACGGGAGGCGGGACGGCAGCCGCATCGGCGATTGCCGGCACGGAGCTCGCCGGCAAAACCGGAACGGCGCAGAACCCGGGCGGCGCTGATCACGGTTGGTTCGTCGGATTTGCTCCGGCCGACCACCCACAAATCGTGGTTGCTGTTCTGCTTGAATTCGGTCTGCACGGCTCGCGCGCCGCACACATCGCCTCAGCGATCATCTCTCACTTCCTTAAGATTGCGCCGATCGAGGCAACGATGGACGAAGGGTGATGAGCCGGCCAATTGTCTCTGATTACAAGCTTCTAGCGGCCGCTGGACTTCTGTCGCTCTTCGGCGTCGCCATGGTCTATTCGGCGGGTCAGACCGATACGCCGACCGCGGTCGCGACAGTCTACAAGTCGCAGATACTGTGGCTGCTGATCGGAATCGGCTTCGCTTACGCGGTCGGTCACTCGTCGGTGCGCTTCATCGAGTGGATGACGACACCGCTTTATGCGCTCTCGGTATTCCTGCTGGCCCTCACTCTGGTGATCGGCAAAGGCGCCGGCACCGCAGCGAGCACCAAGAGCTGGCTCGCCATCGGCAGCCATCGCATCGGCCAGCCGTCGGAGATCGCGAAGGTGACGGTTGTGTTGATGCTGGCCAAGGTTCTGGCCAACCAACGGGACGCGCCGAAATCTTTGCTCGACCTATGGAAGCCTGCCCTCATAGTTGGCATTCCCTGGCTGATCATCATGCTTCAGCCCGATTTGGGCACGGGCATTGTGTTCATCGGAATCTTCTTCGCCATGCTTTATTGGGCCGGTGTGGCGTGGCCACTTCTCATTCTTATCGCGAGTCCGGCGATCAGTCTGATTTTGTCGTTCAGTGTCGGACTTTGGGGCGCGTGGTTTTTCATATTGCTGGCACTCGTGCTATGGTACCGTCCCTATCTGATCGAGGGCATCGTGCTGATGGTGCTCAACGTCGCGACTGGCGTAATCGCTCCGATCATGTGGGAGAAGCTCGCCCCTTATCAGCAGAACCGCCTCAAGACGTTTCTCGATCCGACGGCAGACGTACGCGGCTCCGGCTATCACGTCATTCAGTCGAAGGTGGCAATCGGCTCTGGCGGTTTACTCGGCCAGGGCTTCACGCTTGGGACGCAGAAACGTCTCGCGTTTCTGCCCGAACAGCACACAGACTTCATCTTCTCAGTGGTTGGCGAGGAACTGGGCTTCATCGGCGTGACAGTCGCGCTGGCGCTCTTCCTCTGGCTGTTCGTGCGTATCACCCAGGTGGCCGAGCGCGCCAATGATTCGTACAGTAGCCTCGTTGCGTTCGGATTGATGGCCGGGTGGTTCGTCCACGTTCTCGTGAACGTCGGCATGACGCTCAACCTGATGCCGATCACCGGCATCCCGCTTCCGTTCTTCAGCTATGGCGGATCGTTCATGCTCGCGAGCTGGCTGGCAGTCGGAATCCTGCTGAGGATATCGGGAGAAGGCCGAGGCAGTGCACTCTCGCTGTACAGATAGGGCGTTTTCCAGCTAGGCGCGCACTTCTGAAGACCCAAGCTCTGGCATAGATTGCCGAATGGCTTGGTTCCGCAAAGAAAAAAAGCCCCGCCTCCCCCGGCACGAAAAGCACGAGATCCCGCCCGATGCCTGGGAGAAGTGCGACCAGTGCGGCCACACCGATCTGCGTGAGAAGTTCGCGCGCAATCTGAACGTATGCCCCAACTGCGGCCATCACCGACGTATTCGCGCCAGTGAGTACGCAGCGATTCTACTGGACGAGGGCACCGCAGAGGAAACGGAGATCGACATTCGGTCCACGGATCCGCTCGGGTTCCCTGAGTACGAGAGCCGCCTCAAGAAAGCGACGACCAACGCCGGCGAGGGCGATGCCATTCTCACCTTCACCGGCCAGCTGGGTGGTATGCCGGTGTGCCTGGCGATCATGGATTTCGCCTTCATGGGTGGGTCGATGGGTTCCGTCGTCGGAGAGAAGATCGCGCGGCTCGGGCAGCTTGCCATCGAGCGAAAGTATCCGCTCATCATCATCTCTGCATCGGGTGGAGCTCGAATGCAGGAGGGTGTGCTCTCGCTGATGCAGATGGCGAAAGCCGCCGCGATCCTGTCGCAGCTTTCGGAGCGACGCATTCCTTACGTTTCGATTCTCACCAATCCGACTACGGGAGGGGTCAGCGCCAGCTTCTCCATGCTCGGCGATGCGATCCTCGCCGAGCCGGGCGCCGTGATCGGCTTCGCTGGGCCGCGGGTGATCAAGCAGACTATCGGTCAGGAGCTGCCCGAAGGATTCCAGACCGCCGAATTTCTACTCGAGCACGGCATCGTGGATTCCGTGGTCGCGCGCGCCGAGTTGAAGCGCATCGTCGGCCAGTTGCTCCGCCACATGAGCGGCAAGCCGGCTTCGGCAGGTTGGACGACTTCCTGACGTCCTACGGCGAGGCGATCAAGGATCTCTTCGCGCGCACCACCGGCGGAATAAAACCAGGGCTCGAGCGAACCGAAGCCCTTCTCGCCAAAATGGGATCGCCGCACCGGAAGCTCACGACGATTCACGTCGCTGGGACGAACGGCAAGGGAAGTGTAGTGGCGACCTGCGATGCGCTGCTGCGCGGTCGCAACCTCAAGGTCGGGCGATACACGTCGCCGCACCTGATCGACTTTCGCGAGCGTATTACTGTGAACGGCGAGCCGATATCAGAAGGCGAGGTGCTCGAGTGGTTGCGGCAGTGGATTCCCACCGCAGAAGATCTCGGCGCCAGTTTCTTCGAACTGACGACGGCGCTCGCTTTCGACTGGTTCGCGCGGCAGGAGGTTGATATTGCGGTAATAGAGACGGGACTCGGGGGCCGCCTCGATTCTACAAACGTGATAATGCCGCGCGTGAGCACCGTCACCTCGATCGGGCTCGACCACACCGATCTCCTCGGCGGCACTCTCGAAGCGATCGCGAGGGAAAAGGCGGGGATATTCAAGCGGGGAGTGCCCGCTGTAATCGGCGAACCGGATCCACGAATTCGCGAGTTGCTGGCCGACTGCGCTCGCGACGCGGGAGCGTCGGACGTCGTCGTGCTCGACGAGAGGTATCAAGTCAAAGGCATCACACTGTCCGACGACGGCACGTCGTTCATGCTAACCGAACATGAGAGCCGGCAGCGGCTAACGACTCCCCTGCTCGGTCAGCACCAGGCGCGAAATACTGCAATGGCCATCGCAACAGTCGCGGCTCTTGGCGACGACTACTTGTCGCGTGTCGCCGACTTATCGACCGCCCTCGCCACTGTCTTTTTGCCCGGACGTTTCCAGCGCGAAGGGAACATTGTCCTGGACGTCGCGCACAATCCCGCGGGAGCGCGGACCGTAGTCAAAACGATGACCGATCTCAGCCTTAGAGCGCCACGCACAGCCCTCATCGCCGTGCTCTCGGACAAAGACTGGCGGGGAATCATCACCGAGTTGGCGCCGGCCATCGATCGATTTGTCTTCACCGACGCGCCATCCGCTCCCGACGAGCGTTGCTGGAGTCCGCTGGAAGCCGCGACTTTCGCAGCGCAGCGCGGGCTCGATGGCGACGTCCGCTCTGATTTCGACGCTGCTTTGTCAACGGCGCGAGAAGGTGCCGGCACCCTGCTGATCACAGGCTCGTTTCACACAGTTGGCGACGCAATGTCACGCTTGCACCTGTCTCCATTTGCCGGGTAGCTTTCCTCTATGTCACAGGGGGCTCTGCCCGGATTTCGAGACTTCTATCCAGAACAGCTTGCCACCCGCAACTACCTCATGTCGGTGTGGCGTGACGTGGCTCGCAAATATGGCTTCGTCGAGTACGACGGGCCGCCGCTCGAGGCCCTCGACTTGTACACGCGAAAGAGCGGCGATGAAATCGTCGGCCAGCTGTACAACTTTACCGATAAGGGTGACCGCGAGGTGGCGCTTCGACCTGAAATGACGCCCACACTCGCCCGGATGGTTGCCGCGAAGGCCAATGCGATGCGCAAGCCGATTCGGTGGTTTTCGATTCCGCAGTTGTTCCGGTATGAGCGACAACAGAAAGGCAGGCTCCGCGAGCATTTTCAGCTGAATGCGGACATCATCGGGGAGGCATCGGTGGTAGCGGACGCCGAGCTCCTGGCGCTCGCCATCGATGTGATGCGCGCCGTCGGATTGACCGCTGGCGACGTCCGTGCACGAGTGTCCGACCGCCAGCTCCTGGCGGCGATCCTCAAGAATGTCGGAGTTACCGCCGCGGAAACGCCGCCGGTCTTCGCGGCAATCGACAAGATCGGCCGCGAGCCGCGCGAGGTGACTCTGGAAAAGGTCGACAAGGCCGTCTCCAGCGAAGCCGCTCGACGCGGCCTCGCGCGTGTTCTCGAGCGAAGCACAGACCTCAATGCGCTGGCGGCCGAATTTCGCGGCGCCCCGGAAGTAATGGAGGCGATCACCCATCTTCGCGAGTACCTCAATTTTCTCGACGCGCTTGGCGTGGGCGAGTGGGTGGACTTTGACCTCTCGATCGTACGCGGGCTGGCTTACTATACAGGCAAGGTCTTCGAGCTCTTCGATGCGAAGGGAGAGTTTCGCGCGATTTGCGGTGGTGGCCGGTACGACGATCTGCTCAAGGCCATCGGTGGTGTCGACCTCCCGGCCCTTGGTTTCGGCATGGGTGACGTCGTGCTGACTGAGCTCCTCCGTTCACGGAACTTGCTGCCGGCGCCCCAATTCGGAGCGGACTATTGGGTCGCCGCCGATGATGAGTCAATGCTAAGTGACGTCATGACAGTCGCCGGCAGATTGCGGGCGAAGTCCAGAAGCGTCGAGTACGCATTAAAATCGCAGTCGCTCGCGCGCCAGCTCAAGACGGCGTCAACAGCTGGAGTAAAGCATGTGGTACTGCTTCGACGTGAGGATTATGCGAACGGCAATATCACGTTGAAGACACTCGCCAATGGCTCGGAGGAGAGCGTCGCTCTCGATACATTTCTGAACTCTCTATAACGCTTCCCGCATCCCGCTTCCGCAATGGCCGACGACAAGAAACTGACGAAGCGCGCCGATGACTTCAGCGCCTGGTACAACGAAGTAGTGCTGCGCTCGGAGCTCGCCGACTACTCTCCAGTCCGCGGCTGCATGGTCATCAGACCACGCGGTTACGGCATCTGGGAGCGGATGCAGCAGCAGCTCGACACCATGTTCAAGGACACGGGCCACCAGAACGCTTACTTCCCGCTGTTCATTCCCGAAAGCTTCCTGCACAAGGAGGCGGAGCACGTCGAGGGCTTCGCGCCGGAGACCGCGGTGGTCACGCATGGCGGCGGCAAGAAGCTCGAAGAGCCGCTCATCGTACGTCCGACATCGGAAACGATCATCTACGCAATGTTTGCGAAGTGGGTCCAGAGCTATCGCGACCTGCCGCTACTCATCAACCAGTGGGCGAATGTCGTACGCTGGGAAATGCGCACCAGGCTCTTCCTTCGCACTCTGGAGTTTCTCTGGCAGGAGGGACACACCGCCCACGCGACGCATGATGAGGCGGAAGAAGAAGCGCGCCGGATGCTTGGCGTCTATCGGGATTTCATGGAGGGCTGGATGGCGATGCCCGTCGTGACCGGTCTGAAGACCGACTCCGAGAGATTTGCCGGCGCCCTGCGGACCTACTCCTGCGAAGGGATGATGCAGGACAACAAGGCGCTCCAGGCCGGGACGTCTCACAACCTCGGGCAGAATTTCGCCAAGGCGTTCGACCTGAAGTTTCAGACCGAAGCGGGTGGTGTCGATTACGCGTGGAACACCAGCTGGGGTGTGTCGACGCGCATGGTGGGCGGACTCGTCATGACTCACGGCGACGACAACGGCCTCCGCATCCCGCCACTGCTGGCACCGATTGAGATAGTCATCGTCCCGATCTGGAGATCCGAGGAGGACAAAGGGCGCGTCAAGGCGGCGGCGCACCTGGTCAAGGAAAGTCTGCTTGGCTGGGAGCGCAGGGTTCCCGGACGTCTGCGCGTTCACGTCGACGATCGCGAAGGGATGAAGCCGGGCGCAAAGTATTACGAATGGGAGCTGCGGGGCATTCCGATTCGCCTCGAGCTCGGCCCCCGCGATCTCGATCAGAACCAGGCAGTCATGGTGCGTCGCGATACTGGCGAAAAGAAGCCGGTGTCGCTTGGCTCCGTCGGCGAAGATGCAGCCGACCTGTTGCATCTCATTCAGGAAACGATGCTGATCGACGCGCGGGAGCGCAGGGAAGCGAACAGCATCCGCGGAGGAATCACCTATGACAAGTTCCGCGAGGTGATGGAGGGCCCCGGCGCTTTTGTGTATGCCGGCTGGTGCAGCGATGCCAAGTGCGAAGCCGAGATCAAGGAAGAAACGAAAGCGACCATCCGCGTCCTTCCTGATGAGGAGTTCAGATCGGCGGATCCGCCGACAACGTGTCTCAAGTGCGGCCGCCCGTCGACCACCGAGGCGTTGTGGGCAAAAGCATACTAGGCGGCGGAACGATCGGCGGAGAAAGGAAGGCTCGGGTCAGCGCTGGTGGGGCGCAGCAGCGGAAAGTCGAGGGCACGGAGAGCTCGCATTTCGAGGCCGTCCCCTTCGACATCATCGCCCGCGAGGTGGGCACACCCTGTTACGTCTATAGCTCCGCCGCGATTCGCGTCCAGTACGAACGACTCGCCGAGGCCCTCGCGAGTGTGGATGCGCGGCTGCACTACAGCGTGAAGGCGAACTCCAGCATTGCCGTGCTCGCCCTCCTTCGCGAGCTGGGCGCGGGACTGGACATCGTTTCCGGTGGCGAGCTTTATCGCGCGCTCCAGGCTGGGTACGGCGGAAAAGACATCGTCTTCAGCGGTGTAGGCAAGACCGAGCGCGAGATGGACGAAGCGCTTCGCGCGGACGTTCTTCTTTTTAACATCGAGTCCGAGCAGGAGCTCAACGTTCTTGATCGGGTTGCCGGAAGGCTTGGACGAAAGGCGCGCATTGCGCTGCGGGTGAATCCAGAGGTTCTCGTCGACACGCCGCATCCCTACACCCGCACGGGCGAGAAGGGAATGAAGTTCGGCATTCCGTTCGACGAGGCGTTGTCCGTCGCGAAGACGGCGGCTTCGCTTTCCCACCTCGAGCTACTCGGTCTCGACATGCACGTCGGCTCCCAGATCTCGCAATTCGCGCCATATGAAGTTGGTCTCCAGCGACTTCTGCATCTTCGCGGTGAAATCGAGCGCGAAACGGGCGTGACGTTGCAGTACCTGGACATTGGTGGTGGCCTCGCTGTCACTTACGATGCCGCCGAGCGGGCGGTGGATGTGTCGCAGTTCGGCAGGGTGATCGGTGCGTTGGTTGGCGGGTCGGGGCTCCGGATAATTCTGGAGCCAGGTCGATTTCTGGTGGGGAACGCCGGTGTTCTGCTGACGCGGGTTCTCTACAGAAAGCGCAGCGGCGGCAAGGAGTTCATAGTTACCGACGCGGGAATGACGGACCTTTTGCGCCCATCCCACTACAATGCATTTCACCGTATCGAGGCGGTGAAGCCGAGCGGTCGTACCACTGTCGCCGATGTCGTCGGGCCGATCTGCGAAAGCGGAGACTTTCTTGCGCTCGACCGTCAGATTGACGATGCGCAGCCGGGCGATCTTCTTGCTGTTCAGTCCACCGGTGCTTACGGATTCGTAATGTCCTCCAACTACAACTCGCGACCGCGCCCGGCCGAAGTGCTGGTCGATGACGACCGGTTCGCCGTGATCACCCAGCGGGAGAGCTACGCTGATCTCGTTCGGAACGAGGTCGCTCCCAGCTGGAGGAAACCCTCATGAAGATCGGCGTGATGGCGGACAGCCACGATCGCGTTCCCGCGATTTCAGACTTGCTCGAGCGGTTCGCGAGCAAGGGTGTGAGCATGGTGATGCATGCTGGCGACTATTGCTCTCCGTTCAGCCTGGCGCCCTTTCACCAGCGCGGAATGGCTTTGCTGGGCGTGTTCGGGCGCAATGACGGCGACAGGGAGACGCTTAGCGCGTACGCCGCGCGAGGGATGGGAACCGAGATCTATGAATCACCACACAGCTTCGAGGTCGGCGGAAAGCGAATACTGCTGGTGCACGAAATCGCCGAGGTCAGCCCGCGGTCAATCGAATCGCACGACTACGTCATCCACGGCTCTTCGCATCTTCAGGCGCACAAGAAGGTGGGCACTACACTCGTGATCAACCCGGGGGAGTCGTGCGGCTGGATACACGGGAAGTGCACTGCGGCGATTCTGGAAACTGACACCGGAGAAGTCGAAAACATCACTCTATGAGCAGCCGGATCCTCATCATCGATTTCGGCTCCCAGTTCACACAATTGATAGCGCGTCGTGTCCGTGAAGCGCGAGTTTACTCGGAGATACACCCGCCAACTCGCAGCGTGGAGTGGATCCGCGAGTGGAATCCCACCGGAATAATCCTGAGTGGCGGCCCCAACTCTGTGTACGACGACAAGGTCCCGCTCGCTGATCCCGCGATCTTCGACATCGCTCCCACGCTTGGTATCTGCTACGGAATGCAGGTGATGGCCCACGTGCAGGGCGGCAAGGTGATTCGCACCAACAAGCGCGAGTACGGCCGGGCCCAAATGAATGTTCTCGAGCCGCGGGGATTGTTCCAGGGCTTCGCGACCGGCGAAGCCGTCACCACGTGGATGAGTCACGGGGATCACATCGAGCAGCCGCCGGAAGGGTACGTCGTCACCGCCCAGAGCAATGGCAATCCCATCAGCGCGTTTCGGCACGAGAAGCGTCCGATCTTCGGCGTGCAGTTTCACCCCGAGGTAGCTCACACTCCGCGCGGTCGGGAGATCATCTCGAACTTTTTATTCGAGATCTGCAAAGCGGAGCCGACCTGGACCGCGGGCGCGTTCATCGAGGAGGAAGTCGCCCGCGTCAAGGAGCGTGTGGGAAAATCGCGCGTCATCTGTGGCTTGTCCGGAGGCGTTGATTCTTCCGTCGCGGCGGCACTCGTCCACCGCGCCGTCGGCGAGCAGCTCACCTGCATCTTTGTCGATACTGGGTTGCTTCGTCTCCACGAACGCGACCAGGTGGAGCGGACGTTCCGCGCCCATCTCGGCATCAAGCTGGTGACCGTGGATGCCGAGAAGCGATTCCTCAGCGCGCTGGCCGGAGTCGAGGATCCCGAGAAGAAGCGGAAGATCATCGGCCACACCTTCATCGATGTGTTCGAGGAAGCGGCAGCAGATGAGGGGGACGACGTGGATTTTCTTGTGCAGGGCACGCTGTACCCGGATGTCATCGAGTCCTTCTCGCCGCGCGGCGGGCCGTCGGTCACCATCAAGACCCACCACAACGTCGGCGGCCTGAAGGAGGAGATGAAGTTCAAACTGATCGAGCCCCTGCGCGAGCTGTTCAAGGATGAAGTGCGCAATGTCGGGCGCGAGCTGGGGCTGCCCGAAGAGATCGTCGCCCGTCACCCGTTCCCGGGGCCGGGTCTCGCCATTCGTGTGTTGAGCGATGTCACCAAGGAGAAGCTGGATCTGCTGCGCGCCGCCGATGCTGTTTATCTGGAGGAGATCCGCGAGGCGGGATTGTACGACGAAATCTGGCAGGCTTTCGCAGTGCTGCTTCCAGTCCGAAGCGTCGGAGTCATGGGAGACGAGCGAACGTACGACTACGTGCTCGGACTCAGGGCCGTGACGAGCACAGATGGAATGACCGCTGACTGGTACCCGTTCCCGCACGATGTGCTAGGCAGGATCTCAAGCC
>DATBXT010000119.1:0-11531 GCA_036514115.1 Gemmatimonadaceae bacterium | reverse complement strand
GTCGCTGCTCTGCGGTGGACTGGTCTCGCTGGTCGCGTGGGATCGCGTTTACGAGGACCAGCACTGGACGAGCGATGTCGTGGCAACTATCGCTCTGACGAACGCAGTGAGTCGCGCGACGATTCATTGGATCGAGTCTCGCAGGCAACACTCATCAACCGCGCGAGACGCCGGCGGCCGTTCGTAACGCGTACTTATGCCGTTTGTAACGCGTACTTATATAGTAGTGAGGGAACGCGCCGCTCAGGCTTTACCGCGGTGAGGGGAGCGTCACCAGGACCGAGGTCGCGAGCAGGACGAGCGCGCCGAACGTCAGCTCCATCGTGGACGAGCGACGAATAGTTTCCTCCGACCCACTTTCTCCGAGAGCGGGCCGGACGCGCTTCCAGTTCCATGCGCCCATCAGTACCACCATCAGCACGAACACGAGCTTGACCATCAGGGCGATTCCGTAGCTGCTGGTCCAGAGCGCTGATACACGCTTCAGATGCAGCCACGCGGTGGTGAGCCCCGTCAGCGCGACGATCGATGCGGCAGTTAACGCCAGCGGCGAAAACGAATTCACCAGGTCGCAGACCAGCTCGGCGCGGGACAATCCCGGGGTGCCGATTCTAATGACGCCTCTGATTCCGATCAACGTCAGCACGAGCAGTGTGCCCAGCCATGTCGAGGCCGCGAGGATGTGCACGGCATTGACACGACCGGCCAGCGCGCGCCCTGTGTAAACGGGCTGCAGCACGGCAATGAGCATCCCGATTGCCGCGAGCATCCAACCGAGTCCGGGCGAAGCGCGGACGACGGCGAATCCGATCAATGCCAGAAGCAACAGCGCCATCTTGAGCTCGAACGGGGCGAGATTCTTTGGAAGGGTTGCCGCAAACGCTTTGTTCTCTGCGAGCGACCTCACATATGGGCCGCCCAGAAACGCGATGAACAGCAGTATCACTCCGAGAACGCCGAGCAGCGCCGCGTTATCTGCGCGCAAAATTCGACGCGCTTCGTCGGAGATACCGCGCACGCGACGCACTATCCCGAATCGAAAGCCGAGCGCGCCGATGGCGAAGAAGTAGCCGACGAACTGAACGAGTTGGAAGAAAGCATCACGGTACGAGAAGTCTTCCGGGGGCGGGGGCGGCCCCGGTGCGGCGGACTGCGCAGTCTGAGCTACAGCCTGTAAGAGCTCGAACGCCGTTCTCACTCGTCTCCCGTTTCCTGCCCGATAATCGATGACTCGTAGTTCGCCAGCAGGTCGGCGGGGCCATCGTAAATCTCGACGGCGCCTTTTAGATCCTCGTCCTTCCAGCCGCCGGACCGGAACCCGATTATCCGCACGCTTGCTCTGGTTGCGGCTTCGACGTCGTACGGCGTGTCGCCAATCATCACCAGATGAGTCGGCGCGAGGCTGCTCTCGTCGATCGCGGCGTGCACGATGTCCGGGTCGGGCTTGGATCGTTTTGCATCACTGGAGGTGGCTCTTTCTTCCATCAGATCCTCGACCCGGGCTGCGTTCAACAGGCCTTTCAGCTCCTGATCCTTGGCTGACGTCGCGACGATCGCTTTCAGCCCCTCGGCGCGCACGCGCGATACCAGCTCCCGCGAGCCGGGCAGCGCCCGCAACCTGGGAAGGTACTTCTCGCGAAAGATCTCGGACCGGCGATGCGTCAAGCGCTTTCCTTCATCGCTCTCGTTGCTGACGCCGACCGTCTGGGGGAGTAGCTTGTCGGCGCCCATTCCGATCAGTGGTCTGACGACGTCAAACGGCACGTCGTAGCCAGCTTCCGCAAACGTGTCCACCCAGGACTCCGCATGCGCGTCGTTGCTGTCTACGAGCGTGCCGTCAACGTCGAAAATTATTCCCTTGAGCAACAGCTACTTCAGGGTCTTCTGAATCGATTCAGCCTTGGTGAGATGGCCCTGAATGACTGGCGCCGCTTGCTGGATAAGGTTCTTGAGCTCCGAATTCTGCGTTTGCCCGGCCGCCTTCGTCGCCAGGTCGAGAACCGCCTTATGGGCATTGACCTCGGCGTCGATGTAGGCCTTGTCGAAATCCTTGCCCTTCGCCGTTGAATTCAGCGTGTTGGTTTCGTCCTGGGCCATCCCCGGGACCGGATCGTCGGACGGAGCCGCCGGAGTGACGTTCAGCTTCTTGGCGAGAGCGGCGCCCTGAGCGCGCAGCTGGTGATGATCCCGCGTCATCCGGCGCGCAAACTCGCGGACTTCTGAAGATGTCGCCTTGGACGCAGCGATCGCACCGGCGGCGCTGTCCGCCGCGTTCGCTTCATCAAGCATTGCGACGATATTGGCATCCGACCAGGTACCGGACGCAGGAGCGTTGGTCGACATCGCGGACGTGTCGCCCATAGTGGTGCTGGACGCGGCCGCGGTCGTGTCAGACGCGTAGTTGTCTTTCTTGCTGCATGCAGCCGCAGCAAGTGCCGCAACTGCGAGCATCGCCACTTTCGATCTCAATCCAATGATCAACATCGTGCCTTCTCCTCCCCATCCGGGGTCAAGAAAAAAACCGCTCCGCTAATCGAAGCGGCAGTTCTGTTTTACCGGGGGCAGACTTGGCAAAAACCGTACGCAGCACCGCTTTCGTGCTACTGTGCTCGCGCCTCGTTATCTGGTGTCAGGCTGGTCCGGCTGAATACAGTCACGTCAGTGAATCGTGAAAAGGCACTTTTCACGTCGAGGGCGAGCGACCTGAATCTCTCAGCCGTGCTCGCGGGCACTTGTACGGTAGCAAACAATATCACGGCAAATAAGTCGCCGGTCGCGAGCATGCCTCCGAACCCGAGAACTGACTTGACGCCATGTCGAACGACGAACTCCTCCTGGGCGGGGATGTACGGGCTGCCGAGTGCGTGCTCGACGTGGAAGACGCCGTGCCGTTTCCCGGCGAGCTCCTTGACGATGTCCGGACTGGGGTCGAGGACCTGGCTGATCTCCAATCCGAGGTCCTTGATCAACTGGGCAATCATCGGCGCCTTTTCGACTATCTCCGGGCTTGGTAACGGAATGGCGCGGTGACCGCGAGAGAGGTAACGCGAGTTCCAGCTGCCTGTTGACCCGACCGTCGCCATCAGCGTCAGACATTTCATGTCGGCGCGTGAATGAGAAGTACCCAGAACGCCCAGCGCGAATCGCTGGAGTTCCGGCTCGAGGGACCCGAATGCCTGCGTCTTATAGCAGCGCACCAGTGCACACGCGCGTTGAACGCCGGGGCCTTCGAGCTCGTCGTATAGAAACTTGCAGACGCGCTGCGCCGATGCTTCGAGTGAGGGCAGGCCGGAGGCAGCCTCCCGCAACCTGAGACTGCACTTAAGCATATCGCCCAGGTCGAATCTGGTGAGATCGTATGTCATCGTGTAGTCTTTATTTTCCGTCCAACCTCAGCAGGATATGCGCGCCTCTTTTGACAGATATGCAGCTTCTGCACCCGCATCGATAGCCGGTCGCTGGGCGAGAGGGTGGGCGCTGAAGCTCGCCGGCATCCTTCTCGCCGGCGTGATCGCGTGCGCCGCCAGTGCCGCAGGTGTTGCGAGCGGTGCCAGCGCAGCGCGGCTTCAGGCGGTTCGCGCGGACACAGCAGCGCTTCGCAGAAAGCTCGACTCGATTGCCGATGCGCATCACGGGATCGTTGGGTACAGCGTGATCGATCTCGAGTCGGGAGCGAGAATCAACAGGCGCGGCGACGAAACATTCCCGACGGCGAGCCTTATCAAGGTCGCCATCCTGGTGACGGTTTACGACCTGGTGGCGAAAGGACAGCTGTCTCTCGACGACCCGCTCACCGTCCTGAAGATCGACCAGGTACCGGGCTCGGGCGTGATCCAGTTCCTGCACAATGGTACCGTGCTCAGCGTGCATGACGCGGCGTGGCTCATGTCCACTATCAGCGACAACACCGCCACGAATCTCCTGCTCGACCGCATAATCATCAGGCGAGTCTGGGCAAAGATGGATTCGCTCGGACTCCAGCACACCCGCGTTCACTCGAAGAGTTTTCTGCGCAACTCGAGCGTCGCGATGGACAGCTCGGTGAAGTACGGCCTCGGCGTCACCACTCCGAACGAGATGGCGCATCTCTTCGAGCTGCTCGCTCGCGGGAAAGCCGTGAATCCCGCGGCAGATTCGGCGATGCTCGACATTCTCGAGCACAACACCACCGACTTCATGCTCCAGCGCTATCTGGAAGGAGCCCGCGCCGCACACAAGGATGGTGAAACCGACGCGGTAAGAACCGAGTGCACGCTCTGGTACCTGCGAAATCGCGTGGTGGCTTGTGTGATGACGAAGGAGAACAAGGATCAGCGATGGGTCCTCGACAACGAGCCGCAGCTGACGATGGCAAACATGGGACTCGCGATCGTCAGCGCGTTCGGCGGCGTTCCACCGGCGCCCCCGTCTCAGTGAGTCGTTACACAGTCCTGTTTCTGCCGCTCATGCGCGCGGCCATGGCCCTCACATCGGACGGCGTGAGCAGCACTTCGTAGGACGCCGACCGCTTGTCGTAGTGCGTGAGCAGCTTCTCGGCGCCGGGCGCAATCACCGCGCGCTCGTAGTCCTCTCCGGCAAAATGCTTGACCGCGTCGATGTCAGTGAACTGGGTGATGGTTACGAACTCCACCTCGTCATTGGGAGCGTCGCGTCGCATCAGGTATGCGCCGGTGTAACCACGTATTCGATGGATACCGGGAAGAAAGTCGCCTCGCAGAAGCTTTTCGTATTTGTCGGCGTTAGCCCTCGTCGTCCAGCCGTGCCAGATTCTGCTGATCATTCGATCCCCCTTCCGTCCGCGCATCACCAGTCGCGTTCCGCGCTTTCTTGCCGTCGCAGCGCTCAGTGGCCGGTGCGCTCCACTGTTTTCCCGCTAAAGTTCTCGGTACTCAGGTCCTTCGACGACAACGACCGGACATACGCGGTAAGCATCCAGATCTGATCGTCGGTGATACGCCCGCCCCACGCCGGCATCCCGTCGGGGCGTCCCTGATAGATCGATTCGAAAACCTCGCCCGCCGATCCACCGAAGTGCCAGCGTCCGTCCTGGAAGCTCGGTCCCATCGCGCCTGATCCTTCAGCGCCGTGACAGTCGAGACAGTTGTAAGCGATGAAGAGCTTGCCACCGGTTGCGATGGCGTTGGCATCGCCTTCATGAGGATTTCGGATCGCCACCGGTTTCAATGAAAGCGGAAAACCAGGCGGAAGATTTTCGGAATGCTCCACGAATCGCATGTTGTCACCGGCGACGAAGAGATTGCCAGATGCGTTGCCAGTGGCCGCGGAAGTGCTGCTCGCCGAGGTGGAGTCCCGCGCTGCGGGTGTCGCGGAAGTCCCTCTCGAATTGCACGAGAATGAGATAGCGGGAATCAGCAGCGCGAGAAGGTACGGCCTCATGATCTAGTCGAGCCCAAGCAACGTAAAGGAAAGCGTCGTCGGCTCAGGCGCATCAGCAGGATAGATCAGGTAGTCCAGCGTCAGCGTCAACGCCGCAACCTTGAAACGTGCCTCAGGAAAGACGACGCTGTTGATCTGCCGCACGGTTTCCGGCGAAGTGCGGCCGTAGAACGAGTCCCAGGTTACTTCTTTCGTCGCGGTGCAGATGACGCGATCTCCATCGATCTCATAAGTCCCGCTCGTGTGCGTATAAGCGGCCAGGCCTGTCCCGCCGTAGATCCCGTACATGTCCGTCGCAAGGGAGAACGTGCCGTCGTTCCGGAACACCAGGAGCCTCGTCATCCGACCCATCGACTGCAGATTCTCCTGCCTCACCCAGCGGCCGACGATCGGCGATGAAGCAACCGGTCTCGTAGTCTCGGAACAACCAACAGCCGTCACGAGCCCCAAACAGGCAACCAACAAAGCACGACGCATAAGCAACCTCCGATTAACTGTTTAAAGGGAAAACACGAACAGCTCTCCGCCCCAGCTCGTCCACCTGCTTATATCAGGCAGCGTTGTTCCACGCTCACGGACATCGTACGGCAGGTTTGCGGCGACATCGCCAGCGATGAGCAATCCCATGTCTCCGCCAATCCCTGCATAAATCGCGACATACTGTTTGCCGTCGGGGCCGGTGTAGGTGACAGGATTCCCGACGACTCCCGAGCCGACCTTGAACTGCCACAGAACTTTGCCGCTTCGCGCGTCGACTGCCTTGAACCACCCGTCGAGAGTTCCGTAGAAAACCACACCGCCGGCCGTCGCGAGCGCGCCGCCCCACACGGGGTAAGGCTCCTTAATCCCCCAGATCTTTTTACCCGTCGTTGCATCCCAGGCGATGAACTCGCCACGATAGCCGCCCGGCCCACCCTTCTCCGGAGCATTCCCCCCGATGAACGGAGTCCCGGCGATATACGTCACCGCGCGCGCCTGAAAGTCCATACAGAGGTTGTTGGTCGGCACGTAGAAGAGTCCAGTCTGCGGGGAGAACGCAGCCGGTTGCTGATTTTTTCCACCCTCGAGGCTGGGGCAGATGTCTTTGACGTTCTTGTCCTGCGCAGTCTTCTTCGTCTCGACGACATTCGGACGACCTGTCGTCAGATCGATACCATTCGCCCAGTTCATCGGTACGAACGGTTCGGCGAGGATCACTTCACCAGTCGCCCGGTCAATGGTGTAAGCGAATCCGTTGCGGTCGAAATGCACCAGGGCCTTTCGCGTCTGACCCTTGATCGGCAGATCGACGAGAATGTTTTCGTTGACCGCGTCGTAGTCCCACATGTCGTGCGGCGTGACCTGGAAGGCCCAGACTATTTCGCCGGTGTCTGCATCGCGCGCGAGGATTGCCGCCGTCCACTTGTTGTCGCCCGCACGCTGATTCTCGTTCCACGGTCCCGGATTGCTGGTGCCGTGGTAGATCAGATTCAGCGCAGGATCATAGGACAGCCATCCCCACACCGCGCCGCCGCCGGTCTTCCATGTATCACCCGGCCACGATGAAACGCCGAGGTCCTTTCCGCGATCGTGGGCGTAGAAGGTTTTGAACTTCGGGCCGACTTTCACGTCCTTGTCAGGACCAATATTGTAGGCGCGCCAGACCTCCTTGCCCGTCGATGCGTCGAGAGCAGCGATCCAGCCGCGCACACCCATCTCACCGCCGCTCGAGCCGACGATGACTTTCCCTTTCACCACGATCGGCGCCATGGTGATGGTTTCACCGCGCGAGAGATCGCCCATCGCCGTTCGCCAGACCTGATTGCCCGTCGCCGCGTCGATGGCAATCGTGTGACCGTCGAGGAGATTGTAGAAAATTTTTCCGTCGGCGTAGGCGGCGCCGCGATTCACTACGTCGCAGCAGGCTCGGCCGATCGCTTGCTGCGCGTTATCAGGACGGAACTTCCATTTGAGCGGCTGACCAGCCTGCGTCAGATCGATCGCGTACGAGACGTTGGGGTACGGGGTGACGACGTACATCGTGTTGCCCACCACCAGCGGCTGGCCCTCATGTCCCCGCAACACTCCCGTCGAGAATGCCCACGACACATGGAGGTTGGCCGCGTTCTGCGGAGTGATCGTGGCCAGCTCGCTATAGCGCGAGCTGGCATAATCCCCGGCGGGCATCTGCCACTCTCCCGGCGGCCCCGCATGCGCGACCGCGATCCGCGCTCCCGAAACGGACGCGGTGCCCGTCGCCGCGGATGATGTCACCTGCGGATCCCGAGTGGCGGTGCTGTCAGCAGCGTTAGCGGGTTTTTCAGTTCTGCAGGCCACAGCAGCTGCAACGAGTATTACCAGACCTGCTCGAATATCCGGCTTCATCGATCTCCCGGCTCCTGGCTCGAATTATTTCGGAATCAGGTAATCCTGTGCGGCGATGATCTGCCAGCGCCCGTTCCGCCGCTGCCATGTGTCCGTGAACTGGTAACGCCGGTCGAAGCGCCCTTTCCCCCCTTTACCTCTGAGGTGCAACACGCCGGTAATGACGTGCACATCCCCGAAGTCGTGGAGCTTCATTCCTTCGTTGCGGGCCCATTCAACGTGATCAGAGCCCGTTACGCTCTTCATCACGTCGCCGCGGCTCATTACTGCCGCGTCCTCCGTGTAAACGAAGTTCTGCGCCAGCAGCCGGTCAAAGGTTACAGTGTCCCGGCGAACCAGCGCCGACGTCCACTGATCTTCCAGCTTGATCGGCGTCGGCGTCGCGGCGGGGTTGCGTTGCGCCAGTGCTGGAGTCGCCGCTACCAGCATGAACAGGACGAGCGATGGATAGCATCTCATGGGAGTCCTCTGCCAGTAAATAGCACCAATATTGCGCCTTGAGCAATCGTGAGCACTGCATCCCGCGAGCCGGATCAGCGGCCGCGTCGCGCGCCGCATCTAACGCGCGCCTTACAGCATCGCAATTACCGCCTCTTCTTCAGCGGTCAGACCGTTTCCCTTGTCGGCACGTGGATCACGCGGATAGCCACCAGCTGGCTCGTCTATCGGCTGAGCGGATCTGTGTTCCTGCTGGGCATCGTCGGCTTCTTCGGTCAGATCCCCACTTTGATTCTCGCGCCTTTCGCGGGTGTCCTGGTCGACAGATGGAATCGCCACCGGATTCTGGTGGTCACCCAGTTCCTGTCGATGCTCCAGTCGATGGCACTCGCCGCGCTCACGTTTGCCGGCGTGATCACCGTGGTCGATGTGCTGATACTACAGGTCGTCCAGGGAATCATTAACGCGTTCGACACGCCGGCCCGTCAGGCTTTCGTCGTCGAGATGGTGGAGGACCGGGCCGATCTGCCAAATGCGATAGCTCTCAATTCCTCGATGGTGAATGCGAGCCGAGTGATTGGACCGTCTGTCGGGGGGATCATCATCGCCGCTGTCGGGGAAGGATGGTGCTTCACCATCGACGCAGTGTCGTACCTGGCGGTCATCGCATCCCTGATGGCGATGCGCATTGTGAAGCTCGAGCGATCAAGGCCGGACACGCGGGTGCTCGAAGAGCTGAAGAATGGATTCACCTACGTCGCGCGCTTCGCGCCGGTACGCGAATCATTGCTGCTGCTGGCGCTCGTCGGAACGATGGGGATGCCTTACACAGTGCTGATGCCGGCGATCGCCGCGGGAGTGCTTCATGGAGGTCCGCACACCCTCGGCTACCTCATGACAGCGTCTGGAGTAGGCGCGCTCGGCGGCGCTCTCTATCTCGCCTCGCGAACAACAGTGCTCGGGCTCGGGCGCGCCATCGTGGCCGCAACGATGACGTTCGGAGTGGCGCTCGTCGCGTTTTCATTCTCCCGCAATCTGTGGCTGTCACTTCTGATCATGCCGTTCGTCGGCGGCGGGATGATGGTGGAGATGGCCTCGACAAATACGATCATTCAGACGATCGTCGACGATCAGATGCGTGGAAGGGTGATGGCATTCTATACAATGGCTTTCCTCGGTACGGCTCCGCTGGGAAGCCTGCTGGCGGGTTCGGTGGCGGACCATATCGGTCCCATGAGAACGATCATGCTCGGCGGGACAAGCTGCATTCTCGCCGGAGCCGTTTTCGCTATTCGCCTTCCCGGGCTTCGCGCGCACGTGCGTCCCATTTACATCGAGCGCGGTATTCTCGCGGCCGCTGAGATCGAGGGAGGGTCCAAAGCGCTTTAGGCCGAGACCGTTATTAGTAGATTAATTGCGGACGAACATACATCGCGCCTCGCACGAGGATCATTTGCACCAGGCCACAACACAGCCCGCTCAGCCCGCAGCTCAGAGTCCCGCAGCACCGGTTATCGCCGGACGCGCGAGTCCGAGCGCGAGCGCCATCTATCAGGGTTACAAGGCGCAACGTGAAGAGCTGCAGGGGCAGATGAATGATCTCGAGAGCACGCGCCGCGACATCAGCCGCGAGCTGGGTGAGCTGTCATCGGAGTCTCCCGACAGAAAAGGCCTCGAAGACCGACTCAACACTGTCGATGCTCGCATAAAAGCCGTCGACCAGATGCTGGCGGGAAACGCGGCGCAGCTGGCTCAAGCGGCGGCAATTCCGGGCGCGATAGTCGAGGCTCCGCGCGAGATCAGAGGTGGGCCGCCTGACGAAGCTTACGTCGTCGGCACGATTTTCATGCTCATCACGCTGCTGCCACTGTCGATCGCGTTTGCGCGGCGCATCTGGCGGCGAAGCCCGGCAGTGGTGACCTCCTTTCCAAAGGAGTTGGGCGATCGCCTGCTGCGGTTGGAGCACGTCAGCGAAGCGACCTCCCTCGAGGTTGAGAGAATCGGTGAGGGACAGCGTTTTCTGACGAAGCTCTTCACCGAAGGCGAAGGAGCTCGCGCGCTCGGAGCGGGCGCAGCCAGACCGATCGAGACGAAGGCGCAGTCAGCGCGAGATCGGCTTCCTTAACAAAAAGCCACCGCGTCTTTCGCGGTGGCTTTTGTTGCCTGCCCGTGCTGTAAAACGACCGCCGAATCCCGCGGACGTTCTAGCCTAACGGGATTCTGGATTTGTTCTGAACCAGCCAGCGATCGAACGTCAGTAATTCGGGGTTGAGTGTTTTCGTCTCGCTGATGTTCCGCGCGTCGCAGCAATCCTGTTCGAACTCGCTGTTGAACTGGAACATGTTGCCCAGGTCCTCAGCGCCCGGAAAACCGAATCCACGAAAGGCCGCAGGCGTGACCGCGTTGTAGCGAACTTCCTGGCCGATGGCTTTGGAGAGCGACTTGGCCATCTGCGCACCGGTGAGATGTCCGCCCGCAATGCCGACCGTTTTGCCTATGACCTCCTCGCCTTCCTCGAATATCGCGTACGCGACCTTGCCGATGTCCTCGGCGGCGATGCTCGCCAGCTTGCGCGTTCCCATTGGGAGGGTGATCGCGAGCTTGCCATCGGCTCCCTTCTTGGGGCCCATTCCGAAGTAGATGAAATTGTCCCAGTAGAACGAAGTGAGAAGGAAAGTCGTCGGCACACCGAGTTCAGTGAAGAACGCGTCGGCTTCACCCTTCGCGTCGAAGTGCGGAACCTTGTACTTGCCCATCAGCGTCGGCATCCGGTCGTCTGAGAGCGGGATGGATTTGCGGGTGTCTTCCAGGGTGGACCAGATCGCGTGTCTGACCCCGGCGTCCTTCGCTGCCTGGGCCATGTTGCGAGCCTGCGCCAGCTCGACTTCGGGCTTGAAGTGAGCCCAGAAGAAAGTGACGCAGAAAGCGCCGTGCGCCCCCTCGAACGCGTTCTGCAGGCTTTTCAAATCGTCGACATCCGCCTGAACAACCTCCGCCCCCGCGTCCGCGAGTGCTTTTGCCTTATCGGAATTCGGATCGCGGGTTATTGCCCGCGCCGCGAAACCGCCGTGCGGATTGTCGAGGATGGCGCGGACGAGTCCCCCGCCCTGCGCACCAGTCGCCCCGACTACGGCAATAATCTTCTTGTCGCTGTTGTCGGGCGCTGTTTTTTTCGCGGACTTCTTCGCGCTTTTTTTCTTGTCGGCCATGCTGATCTCCTGCTCCCTGATGGAGTGAGACTAAACGAGCGGCTACCATATCCTGCTACTCAATTGCGATTTCGCAAGCGGGGCTGGAACGGCAACTGATTTAAGGGCAAGCTGCCCGCTACC
>DATBXT010000118.1:0-4062 GCA_036514115.1 Gemmatimonadaceae bacterium | reverse complement strand
CCCCGATACCATGGAAGAAATCGGCGCTCACTCCGAATCTCGATAAGTGGGATCAGACGGACGACGTCCGCCCGGGAATGGGACTGGACGGCGCCGCAGCTCTGAGACGTTTCGTGGAGCGTGGCGGGTTGCTGATCACTTCGGGGAACTCGAGCTTGCTGCCGATCACACTGGGCTTCAATCCGACGGTGACCCAGTTCACGACAACTCGGTTGAACGCGCGTGGATCTGTAATTCGGGTTCAGCCGGCGCCGGGCGCCAGTGCGAGTCCGATCCTGTACGGCTATGAGAGCGCGAGTTTCCCGATCTACTTCAGCCAGGCGCCGGTGTTCAACGTGGCTGCCCGCGACACGGTGATTCAGGAATTACGTGATCCCTCGTTTGCGCAGCAGCAGGAGCGGATGAGGGCGCGGACAATTCTAAGGTTCCACGACAAAGCGGATTCGCTGCTCGTATCCGGACTCATGGTGGGGGGTGATGAGCTGGCGGGTAAGGCGGCCGTCGTCGACGCTCCGGTTGGTTCCGGCCACGTGGTCCTGTTTGGGATCAGGCCGATGTGGAGGTGGGAGTCGCAGGGGAGTTTCGCGCTTGCGCTAAACGCGATCGCAAATTGGGAACATCTACAGTTCTAGTCAGGCGGAGAACTCACACCGCGCGCGGTCAGAGAGGACTGATGATAGGCGGAGTCCTCTCTGACCGCTGATGCTGCGATCAAATCGAGCGAAATACTACGGGACGGTCTCGGTGACGTTGAGGTTGCCGATTCCACCCGTTGGCGGCCTCGGATCGGATGGCGACGTCGATTCGCAAAAACCTCCGGCGTCGGCGATGGCGATCTGAGTTGGGTTCGTGCCCGTCACTACCGCGTGTGCGCTGTTCTGAGTGAACGTCGCCTGGCAGGTGTTGTCACGAAGAAACACTTCAGTCGTCGATCCGGCTGGCACGAACACGGTGACGTCAGGATATGACACGAACGCGGTGCAGCCACCGGGGTAATTGTAGACGTCGGTGGACACGCCGTTCACTGTATAACCGAACGTCAGGCTGTTGCACGCCCCCATGGAAATATTCGAGAACGTGAGTGGTTGAGACAACGTGCCACCGTGCGCGGCGTAGCTGACGCAATCGCCGGTATTGGCGAAGGGTGTCCCATCACTACGGAACACCTTCAGGTAGCCAGCATTCTGACATAGATGCGCCGCGCTAGAATTGCCGCCGCCGACGCTAAACGCTGGGCGAAGCTCGCGGTTGACGCCTGTTGGATCACCTTGGCAGGCAGCAAGCAGACCTGCGCAAGTAACCAGAGCGACGCCGCTACAGAGTGAAGCCAGGGAACGCATGATTCCTCCGGGGAAAGGGGCCGCTAATATCGCAACGTCTGTTTACACGGACAAGAGAGCCTGGTAAGGCTAGATTTCCTCGCGGCTTCTTCGCGGATTCGGGTAGTTTGAACAGCGTGGTTTCTTCGGTAGATTTTCGGTAGGCAAAATCGTCGTTAATAACCGAAGCCCTAGATGATGTCTCGAGCAGAAATCACCACCCCCGAAATCATCCCCGACGAGAGCGTAGTCGAGCTCTCGCTTCGGCCCCAGCGCCTGTCCGAATTCATTGGTCAGGACAAGGTGAAGGAATCGCTGCGTATCTATATAGATGCCGCCCTCGGCCGCCGGGAACCGCTGGACCACATCCTCTTCTTCGGCCCGCCGGGCCTTGGCAAGACGACCCTGGCTGAGCTGATCGCGAGAGAGCTGGGGGTGAATATCCGGACGACCTCCGGCCCGGCGCTCGAAAAGCCCGGCGATCTCGTCGGCACACTGACCAACCTTCGCGAAGGCGACATCCTCTTCATCGATGAAATCCATCGGCTGAAGCCGATCATCGAAGAGTTCCTGTATCCAGCGATGGAGGATTACAAGATCGACATCCGCCTGTCCGAAGGACCCAAGGCGCAGACGATCACCATGCCGATCGAGAAGTTCACACTCATCGGCGCGACTACGCGACTCGGCATGCTCACACCGCCGATGCGCGCGCGGTTCGGTATCGAGCAGCGGCTCAACTTCTATCCCGCCGGCGATCTCGAGCAGATCGTCCACCGCACTGCCGAGGTGATGCAGGTGGAGATCGACGAGGACGGAGCGAAAGAGATCGCCAAGAGGTCCCGCGGCACTCCGCGCGTCGCCAACCGGCTGCTCAGACGCATTCGCGATTTCGCCCAGGTGCGCGCGGGTGGGAAGATCACTCGGAAGGTGTCCGCCGACGCGCTGCAGCTTCTGGAAGTCGATCAGTTCGGGCTCGACGACATGGATTCGCGAATCTTGAAGACCATTATCGAGAAGTTCGACGGTGGGCCGGTGGGCGTCAGTACCATCGCCGCGGCGGTCGGCGAGGATGCGGGAACGCTCGAGGAAGTCTACGAGCCGTTCCTCGTCCAGAACGGATTTCTGCAGCGTACGCCGCGCGGGCGTGTTGCCACGGCGCAAGCATATCGCCATTTCGGATTCAACCCGCCCAATACCAGCTCGGGTGCGCAGCAACCGACACTATTCTAGCTGGCACACGTATAGGCACCTTAGAGCAACTCCCACCTTCTCCGAGCCGTCGATGTATTTACAAAACGTGATTTTCGGCACGCTCCGCGACCACTACATCATGCTCTTCGGCGCGGCCGGTAGCGTCGCACTCGCCGCTGGATTTATCGGAGCCTGGATCGGCAGCCATCTCAGCGCCCGCAGATCGGCGCGGCACGTCGCGAGGGAGCTCACCACCGAGCTGTCCGGCGCGCCGCAGCTGCAGCAGATCACGCAGGCGCTTGACGTTCTCGCGGTCGAAGTCGAACGCCTCTCCGAAGGCCACCGCTTCGTAGCCAGGCTGATGGCTGAGAGCGCCGAGCGCGAGCGGCGGGCGGCGCTGCCGCGCCTCGACCGAAAATCGGAGCACATCACGCCGCACTAGCTCGGAATCGAGCTGCGATAGTGATGAAGGCGAATCGGCCGTGAAGTGCCGCTATCAGGGTGAGAGCGAGATCGTCAACGCAACGGCCGAAGGACCAATGGGTTCAGCGCTGAGGCTCAGTATCCTGCGATCGATAAAGTTTTTTGGATGTGCGTGAGCGTATCGCACCACCTTCAGTCCGCTGAAGGTTCCGACTGCCGCGCCGAGCGCGACGTCGCTCGCCCAGTGCTTGTTGTGATACATCCGCGCGAGGCCGACCAGACTGGCGCCGCCGTACAAGACGGGCGCCACCAGCCAGTTGTGTCCCGGCCAGATCCTTTGCGCTTCGCTCGTCACCGATGACGCGGCGGCGAAAGCGACGGTTGTATGCCCGGACGGAAACGACGCGCGATCGCTGTTAGTGAAGCCTTTCCCGAACTTGAAGTCGTGTGGATTGGTGTCGTTCGAAACGAAGGGACGCGACCTGCCCGCGAGTCCTTTGAGCATCCAGGTGATGCTTCCGCCGAGGATGACCGCTTCGGTGCCGTGCCAGCCGAGGTCTTCGATGTCGGGATGGTTCGAGAGGCGGCCGTACAGATAGAGCGCGGGCCCGATGATCACCGAGCCCGGATCGGCAATGTTCTCCACGGTCGTCGCGGAAAAACCGAGAATCGAGTTCCCGGTGGCGTCCGCGTGATTGATGTGGCGAGCGACCGACTTGTCGAGCGGGAACATGGCGACGGTGAGTCCGGCAAAGCCGAGTGCCATCCACGCATCGCGGCGGACGAAGAGCGTCTGGGGCCCGTGCGAAGTATCGGGAGCGGGTGGTACGATTTGCTGCGCGGAAATTGTCGTCGCGCTTACTAGCACGAGCGCTGCGATCCTTCGCAGCGATGCGAGTGGTGACTTGGCGTTCAACGTTGGTCCTGAGAGCGGATGGTGCAGACCACGAGGGCAAGGCACGGGCCGTCCCATGGAGCGAGCGAAGTGCAACATCTCTGACAAACAGCCGGCTCTCGCGCAATCGCGTGCTTACACCAAGATTACATATCCAACACTCTGGAAGGTCGTGGCTATGCGCTCTGTCATGTCCGTACTCGCTGTCGCCGTCGCCGTAGTTGCTGGAGG
>DATBXT010000117.1:0-15824 GCA_036514115.1 Gemmatimonadaceae bacterium | reverse complement strand
CGACAGGCCCGCCACCGAATACGACGGCGGTGATACGCTCGCCGTGGAGTGCGATCGGAAAGTCGCTCACAGAAACTGTCCGCGATTGAGCGAAGCGAGACGAAACACCACGTAGAGCGCGACGACGCTGGCGAAGGTAACCGCGGACATGACAGCGGCGCGCCTCGCCTGCCAGCCGCGGAGCACCCGGCCGAGCGCCAGTGCGCTCACACCAAGCCAGGCGCCGACGCCCCAGATGATTTGTGTCACGACAACAGCGCGGTACTCGAACGAATATGCGGTCGCCAGCGCCACGCCGAGCGTCAAGCCGAGGAACCCGGCAATCGATGCCAGATGGTTGACGCGGTCGAGAGTATCCAGCGGCGGGAACGATCTGAAAATCGCACCGAAGCGGCCGGACTTGAGCTCGCGACGCGCGACGAGATACATCGTCCCGGCAGCGGCCGCCGTGGCGTACGCCGCAATGCCGATGAAGCTCAGAATGATATGCAGGCTAAGCCAGACAGCACGCGCGCCCTGCGGCTCGAGGAACGGACGCAGCCCGGCGATATTGGCGCCGATTGTCACCAGCGCGGCTACCGGCGCTGCGATAAGCGTGAGGCTTACTTCACGGGCGAGACTTTCCACGACGACGAGCGAAATCGCCAGCACGAGCCCAGCGAAGGAAAGCCCAGGGCCGAGGCCCGTCAGCGACGCCGCGCCGCTCTCTCTGGTCAGTCCGGCCAGCGCAATCGCGTGCGCGCCCACACCAAGGAGCAGGGCCAGGACAACCGGTCCAACGGGTGCCTTTACGCGTCGCGCAAATGGCAACGCGGCTATAGCCGCAGCGGCGAGATAGAAGGTGACGGCAACGAAGTGGGCGATCGCTATCATGTGATCGCCCTAATTTAATTCCTCGCTGTCGGTTTAGCGCATTCCGGCGACGCGCCGATCGTTCGCTTTAGTCGGCGGACGACCTCTTACCCGTCACGCGCGCCGGCATTCCTTCGCGAAGCGTGGGCTGGCTCTGTCTCACGATGATCGCCGTCGTCGAGTATGGCGACACCCGCACGACTTGCGCGACCGCCGCGATCACCGGCGGGGCAGGGTTTTCATCCTCACGGCCGGTCGAATTATCGATGAACGTTATCTCGTCGCCGATCGTGATTCCGCTCGACGCATTCTGCGAGATGATCACGTAGTGCCCGATCGACGGCAGAACTGGCCAGTTATGCACATAGACGACTTTTCCGCGCGATCCGCCAGCAAGCGGCGAAAGTTGTCCGGTTGGAATCGGGAGATCGGGCGCGGCAATCACTCTCTGATCGAGCATGATGGCATCGAATTGCTTGACGATGCGCACGATTGGCCGTTGCCCGGGCGCGACGCTCTCTACACGGAGGATTCCGGTGGGAACCACGACCTGCCCGTACTCGCCGAGTTTGTCACCGAGGACATACGACATGTAGGTCTCGCCGAGCTGCGGCGCTGCTCCGTGCGGCGGCTCGAAGTACAGCTCGTCGTTCAGTTGAAATCTGGACTCGACGATGCTCGCCTTGATGCCTGGACGATCAACGCTCGCAACCAGGTGGCCCGCGCCTCTGGGACCGCCGTCACGATCAGAGTACGGTGCGGCCTCCACTTCGCCGCGACGTATGCCCCCGCCACGCGACCGGCCCAGTACATCGCGTTGGAGCTCCGCGGCAGCTCTGCTCATCGGCGATGCGAAAACCGTGAGGTCAGAGCGGCCGGGTACGGCTCCCTGCTCATCCTGGGGAATGACGGTGCGCGTCACGACGTGAGAGACGACTGCGCCGGCGCTGTCCGCGCGAGCGAGCGCTTCGGGCTTCACTTCGCTGCCCGAGATGCGAATCACCTCACCGGGATAGATCCAGTGGGGATTCTCGACGACATCGGTGTTACGGCGGAAGATTTCCGGCCACCGAAACGGGTTCTTGAGGTAATACTGCGCCAAATCCCAGAGCGTATCGC
This sequence comes from Gemmatimonadaceae bacterium, assembly GCA_036514115.1. Classification (GTDB taxonomy): domain Bacteria; phylum Gemmatimonadota; class Gemmatimonadetes; order Gemmatimonadales; family Gemmatimonadaceae; genus UBA4720. The sequence continues at coordinate 13,853 of DATBXT010000117.1, read as the reverse complement.
CCTTTTTCACCACGTGCTTTACGTCTTTGGTGGTGTCGCTGAGGATGACGAGATTATTAGTGGTATCGACTCGAGTGGGAGCCTGCCGAGTTGTATCGGTGGGTACCTGGGCCGACGCCGTCACGGCGCTGGCGGCGCCGAGGACCGTGGCCGTAGCCAGGACCGACGCGGTTCTTGAAGCTGACTTCACGATATAGCCGATCACTCGTGCTCCCGGAGCTTAACGGATGGATAAGACGCCGCGCGGGGCGGGTCAACCATTGGACGGTACGGGGGTTGGGAAGGTCACGGGCCCCTTCACCCGCATAAAAAAGCGGCCCTGCATCGCAGGGCCGCTTTTGCATTCTGATCCTAGAAGGGCAGATCGTCGTCGGTTTCCTCGAGCGCGCCCGGGAAATCCTCGAAGTCTGCTCCCCCCGAACCACCTGCTCCAGCCTTGGCGCCTGCCGCGGCCGGCGCTCTGCTCCTTCCCGCACCTTCGGCATCGTAGTCGCCCGACGCGCCGCCGCGACCTCCACCGAGCATCGTCAACTCGCGGACGTTGATCTCGGTCGAGTAGCGGGTCTGGTTCTCCTTGTCCTGCCACTGACGGTACTCGATGCGGCCTTCGACGTATATCTTGTCGCCCTTTTTGCAATACTTCTCGACGACGTCGGCGAGGCCCGAGCCTTTGGTGTTCCACACCACGCAGCGGTGCCACTCCGTCTTCTCCTGCTTCTCACCATTCGGCGAATTCCACTGCCGGCTCGTCGCGAGCGAGAATGTGGCGACGCGATTGCCGCCCGTGGTCGACCTCACCTCTGGGTCGCTGCCCAGGTTTCCGATCAGCATCACTTTGTTCAGACTTCTGCTCACTGTGCCTCCTGGCGAGAGTTCATGTCCCGCCCAGAATAGTATAGGTGGGGGTCAAACACCGAGCAAACCAACGATTTCAACGGTCAGCAAAAGTGCCCGCGCTTCTTTTCTCATCACCCTCGGCAACCTCGAGGACCTTCCGCATCACCAACGCGTCTTCGACGGGTCGCCGATAGTAGTTCTTGCGGCGCCCGATTTCCCGGAAACCGCGCGACGCATACAAACGGTGCGCGGCCACGTTCGATTCGCGCACCTCGAGGAATGCAGTCTTGACTCCGCGCCCGCCCAGATCGATAAGGAGGGCATCGAGCATCTGACGCGCGTAACCCTTTCCCCTCGAGCGTGGCTCAACCGCGACATTCAGCAGCTCGGCGTCAGGGCCCAAAGCAAAGGCAATGACGTATCCGGCAACGTGATGCTCTGGCGGCAGGACGAGCACCTGAAAGATAGCAGGATGGCCGGTAAGTAGCCTGCGAAACGATTCCTCACTCCACGGATCCGCGAAACAGCTTCGCTCGATGGCGACGATGTGATTGAGATCCGATTCCGCGGCCGGCCGGAGAAGCGCGCTCACGTGGTCAGCTTTCGCCCATGCGCAGCTTCCCAGCGCACCTGAGCTTCGGCGAGGCGCCCGTAATCGGGCTCCCAGGCCGCCAAATCGACGGGACTCCTGTTGAGGATTTGCTCGACGATGAGCGCGACACCACGGGCCTGGGGCTTCGCGTGGATCTCCTGCCCCGGGCCGATCACCTTGAGCGCGCGTTCGGTGACTTGAACATCCGTCAGCTGCTGCGCGGAGATGATCGACGGTGCTTCTGTCTGTATCACCGCGCTTCCGGCTTCTGCGGGGAGAAGGATGCGTGCTGCGTAGAATTCGCCCCGCATTGCATCGAGCACCGAGAGATATTCCCCCGAGGGGAGGGGCGGTTGTGCGCCTGTCACGGTGAGAAGCAACGACGACACCGCGTATAGATCGACTCCGTACCCCGAAGCCAGACCTTTCGCGATCGAGCCCGCGACTCGCAAGCTGGTGAAGCTTCCCGGTCCGGAACCGCACACTATCGCAGTGATGTCCCCGCCCTTCACGCCCGCTTCATCGAGGCATCCCGCGATCGCGGGAAGCAACCGCTCACCGCGGCCGCCGCGCGAGGGCGACCCGCCCTCGTCTTTGAGGGTCACCTCGGCGATGACCGCCGATCCACGAATCAGCGCGACGCTTCCTTCGTACGTCGATCCGTCGAGAGCGAGAGTGAGGCGATCCATCGCTTCCCTAACCCGCGAGAAGGATGCGGCGAGTGGGATCGTCGGGAGTATAGTCGAGATCGATGGGTAGGTGTTCGTCCGGCAGGCGCTCGCCGGCGCGCTCAGGCCATTCGACAAGAACCAGTGCCCGCGAGCTCACGATTTCGTCCCAGCCGAGATTAGTGAGCTGGTCCGGCGAATCGAGCCGATAAAGATCGATGTGAAAAACCGGGGACTTCGCGGCACGATATTCGTGAACGAGCGCGTATGTCGGACTTGTGATCTCGTCCTGCACACCGTATCCGCGACATATCGATTGCGCGAGAGTCGTTTTGCCGACGCCGAGCTCACCGGTGAGAGTGATGATCAACGGCGGGTTCGCGCTCCGGCCGAGTTCTTCGCCCCAGTGGCGAAGCTCGGCTTCGTCCAGCTTGAGGTGCCCCTTCGACGCCCGGGACGGAACGAGATGCCGGTGCGCTGGCATTCCTACCGGCCGTGCAGACCTGCCAACGATCCTTTGCTCTCCTGACGTCCCGCCTTCGCCTTGATCTCGAACAGCTCATCGCGGATACGCGCCGCCGTTTCGAAATCGAGATTCGTCGCCGCGTCACGCATCTGCGCCTCGAGCTCCGCGATAAGCGCGGGAATGTTGTCCTTTCCGTAATGAGCGCTGGATTCCGCGACCCGGCGTCCCTTTTCCTTCTCCCGTTCTTCCCGCTCAGTGCGCGCGTCGGCGACCCGGGTGATGAACCGAACCTGGTCCACGCTCTTCTTGACACTCACCGGCGTGATCCCGTGCTCGCGGTTGTACTCCTGCTGGATCGTGCGACGCCGACCGGTTTCCTCGATGCAGCGTTGCATCGAGCCGGTCATTCGGTCGGCGTAGAAGATTGCGCGGCCGTTGAGATGCCTGGCGGCGCGTCCGACCGTCTGGATGAGAGAGCGGTCGCTCCGAAGAAATCCTTCCTGGTCCGCATCCAGAATGGCGACGAGGGAGACCTCGGGCATGTCCAGTCCCTCGCGCAGGAGGTTGATTCCGATCAGGACGTCGAACTCTCCAAGGCGCAGGCCGCGGACGATCTCCATCCGCTCGATAGCGTCGATGTCGGCGTGCATGTATCTGACACGCACACCCATTTGCTGCAGGTAATCCGCGAGATCCTCGGCCATGCGCTTGGTCAGAGTGGTGACCAGGACCCGCTCGCTCTTCCGCTCGCGCAGCCTGATCTCGTTCAGAAGATCGTCGACCTGCCCGCGCACCGGCCGCACTTCGATCTCGGGGTCAACAAGGCCGGTGGGCCTGATGATCTGCTCGACGACCGCGCCCTCTGAAAGCCGGAGCTCGGTCTCGGCGGGCGTGGCGCTCACGTTGAGGGCACGCGGCGTGAGCGACAGGAACTCGTCGAACATCAAAGGCCGGTTATCAAGCGCGCTCGGCAGACGAAATCCGTAATCCACGAGCGTCAGCTTGCGCGCGCGATCGCCGTTGAACATTCCACCAATCTGCGGCAGCGTGACGTGCGATTCGTCGACCACGACCAGGAAATCTTCAGGGAAATAATCGAAGAGACACGCGGGCCGCTCGCCTTCGGAGCGTCCCGATAAATGCCTCGAGTAATTCTCGATTCCGGCACAGGTGCCGATCTCGAGCATCATCTCGATGTCGAAGTTGGTGCGCGACTCAAGCCGTTGCGCTTCGAGAAGCTTGTTCGACGCGCGGAGGTCGGACAACCGCTGCGCCAGCTCAGCGCGGATGAGCCCCACCGCGCGCTCGATGGTCGGACGAGATGTCACGAAATGCTTCGCCGGATAGATCGCGGCTTTTTCCAGGCTGGCGATGGTGTCGCCGGTCAGAGGATTGATCTTGCTGATGCGCTCGATCTCGTCGCCCCACATTTCCACGCGGACACCCTGCTCTTCGTAAGCAGGAAGAATTTCGACTGTGTCGCCACGCACCCGGAAAGTCCCGCGCTCGAGACCCATGTCGTTCCGCGAGTACTGGATCTTCACCAGCGAGCGCAGAATGTCGTCACGCGCGATCTTCTGGCCTTTCGTGAGCGTGACCATCTGCTCGCGATAGCTGCGCGGGTCCCCGAGGCCGTAGATCGCGGACACCGTTGCCACGATGACGACGTCGTCGCGTTCCATGAGACTCGACGTGGCGCGCAAACGCAGCCGGTCGATGTCCTCGTTGATCGATGCGTCCTTCTCGATGTACGTATCAGTCGTCGGCACGTACGCTTCCGGCTGGTAGTAGTCGTAGTACGAGATGAAGTACTCGACCGCGTTGTGCGGGAAAAAGCTCTTCAGCTCGCCGTACAGCTGCGCCGCCAGCGTTTTGTTGTGCGAGAGGACGAGCGTCGGCCGCCCGAAATGTTTGATGACGTTTGCGACAGTCATCGTCTTTCCGGATCCGGTAACGCCGAGCAGAGTCTGGAAGCGATCGCCGCGCTCCAGGCCCCGAATCAGTTCCGCAATCGCTTTTGGTTGATCACCCGCGGGCGCGAAGGGCGCCTGAAGGTCAAATGCCGCCTTGGCCATTCTTTATGTCACTCGAGAGCCGCTCGCGACGCGCGACTTCCGTCACGCCTTTAACGCGTCTGGCTGCTTTCAGAATTTTTTGAAGGTGCGCGAGGTTGCCCACTTCGACTGCCAGCTCGCCCATCACGTGTCCATCGGAGCTATGAAGCTCGAAGCTCCGGATATCGGTGCCCGTCGCGGAGACCGCGGTGGCTAGATCTGCATAGAGACCGCGCCGGTCGGTCGCTTCGAGTGCGAGTCGCACCATGAACTTCTCGCCCTCGAGCTCCTTCCAGTCGATCTCCAGCCTTCGTTCGGGCTCCTGCACCAGCATGAGAAGATTCGGACAGTCAGATCGATGAATGCTGACGCCCCTTCCCCTCGTTACATACCCCACAACAGGGTCGCCGGGTACAGGTTGGCAACATTGGGCATACCGCACCATCAGACCGTCGACCCCCTGGATCCGGACGCCCTTTGGCGTTCCGCGCACCCGGTCGACGAGCCAGTCCAGTGGTCCCTGCTTCGGAGTTTCCGTGGCACCGTCGGTGTCGGGATACAGTTCCTTCAACACCTGTGAAACATTGACGTCGCCCTGACCGATCGAAGCGATGAGGTGATTCAGGTCGGTCAGGTGCAGAGTCTTGGCTACCTTGAGCAAATCGGCGTCTTCAGGCTTGGTCAGCCGGCGGCGCTTGATCTCTCGATCGAGTATCTCGCGGCCCAGCTTGATCGAGGTGGTATGCTCCTCGATGCGGAGGCGCTGACGGATCTTGTGCCGTGCGCGGCCGGTCCGAACATGAGCGAGCCAGTCTCGGCTGGGTTTCGCCGAAGGAGACGTGATGATCTCGACCGTCTCGGAATTCTTGAGCTCGCGCGCCAGGCTCGCGATGCGTCCGTTGATGCGCGCGCCCTGGCAATGCAAACCAACTTCAGTGTGAACGGCGAAGGCAAAGTCGATCGGCGTCGCGCCTTTGGACAGCTGGATTACGTCGCCGGTGGGCGTGAATACGAAAATCTCATCCTGATACAGATCGAGCTTCAGGAATTCGAGGAACTCGTCGGGAGTCTTTGCGTCGAGCTGCAGCTCGAGGACCTGTCGGAACCACTGCAGAGCGCGATCGAGCTCGTCGGCGCTGCGCGCCTCCTCCTTGAATCTCCAGTGCGCCGCGATTCCGTACTCCGCCGTGCGGTGCATCTCGCGCGTGCGAATCTGGATCTCGAACAGCTGGCGGTTGGGACCGAACACCGTCGTATGCAGCGATTGATATCCATTCGATTTCGGCTGCGCGATGTAGTCCTTGATTCGCTCCTGCAGTGGAGTGAACTGATCGTGGATCACACCCAGAGCGTGATAGCAGTCGGGGACGGAGTCGACGAGGACGCGGATCGCGAGCAGATCGTAGATCTCTTCGTACGGCTTGTCCCACTTCTTCATCTTCTTCTGGATCGACCACAAGTGCTTCGGTCGTCCGGTCACCTCGACGTTCAGGATGCCCGCTTTCTTCAAATGCTTCTCGAGCGGCTCCTTGAGCTGAGCGATCGCTTTCTCGCGATCGGTGCGCGTCGCTGAAACTTTCTTGGCGAGTGTTTTATACTCGGGCGGCTCGAGGTGCTTGAACGCGAGGTCTTCGAGCTCCCACCGTACCCGCGCCATTCCAAATCGATGCGCTAGCGGCGCGTAGAGATCGCGCGTCTCCGTTGCAATGCGCTTCTGCCGCTCGCCGGGCAGGAACTCCAAGGTCCGCATGTTGTGCAGGCGATCGGCGAGCTTGATCAGGATCACCCGCGCATCCTTGGCGATCGAAAGAAGGAGTTTGCGGTAGTTCTCGACCTGCCGTTCCTGCGACGAGTTGAGCGGCAGATGGCCGATCTTCGTCAGGCCGTCGACAATCTCGGCGATCTCTTTGCCGAACTCCGATTCGATGTCGTCGACTGTGACACTGGTGTCTTCGACAACGTCGTGGATCAGACCGCTGGCGACTGTCGTCGAGTCGAGCTGAAGGTCGACCAGGATCTTCGCTACCTCGACACAGTGAGAGACGTACTTGTCACCGGAGAGCCGCTTCTGACCCTCGTGCGCGCGCTCGCTGAACCTATAGGCGCGCTCGAGCAGCTCCCGGTCCAGACGTTCCGGAAGTGGCTCCTTGAGCCAGGTGGGAAGAGTTTCCCGGTCCTTGTCCCGCTCCTTCTCCCTGACCGCGCCAGCCGTCAAAGCAGTCCCGCCTCCGCGAAGCTGATGTAGCGTCCTCTACCGATAATAACGTGGTCCTGCACAGGTATGTCTAGCACTTTGCCCGCCTGCACGAGCTGTTCAGTAACTACCCTGTCGTCGGGCGAGGGCGTTGGATCCCCGCTCGGGTGATTGTGGACGAGAATGATTGCCGCGGCTCTTTCGGCGATCGCTTCCCTGAACACTTCTCGCGGATGAACGAGCGACGAATTAAGAAGCCCGCGCGTGATGGTAATGTCCCGTTCCAGCCGGTGCTGGGAGTCGAGCACAGCGACGTGAAATTCTTCGACCGGCAGATCTTCGAGCCGCTGGGCGAATATCTCGAACACGTCGCGCGGCCATCGAACGGGCGCGCCTTCCTGGCGTTCCTCCGCGGCCATGCGCCTTCCCAGCTCGAGAGCGGCGTGGATACAAACAGCACGAGCCGTTCCTACGCCACGCACGGTGGTGAGGGTGGCAACCGGCTGGGTGGCCAGAATTCTCAGCGATCCGCGGCAGGTCGAGAGTACTTCCTGGCCGATACCGAGCGCGGATCGGCCCTCGGATCCGCTGCCTAGCAAGATAGCTAGAAGCTCGCCTGAGCTGAGGGCGTGGGCCCCGTGACTACGCAGGCGCTCGCGGGGACGCTCCGCTGCTGGGAGTTCTCGAATCGATAGGGTCATCCGTACTCCTTGTTTGGCAGGAGTACGGAGTTTCGCGTCGAACGCGCTATTGTCTGCTATCGTGAGGTGGCGGGCGTAATCGTGACCCTGCCCCGATTGGAGCCCTCGGTCCCAGGATCAGGCCTAGAGATTGGCTCCGTGGCACTTCTTGAACTTCTTCCCCGACCCACAAGGACACGGATCGTTCCGTCCTACATTCGACCAGTCAGCGCTCTTCGCACCTGGCAGGCCCGGAACTCCCGCCACCGCCCCACCCGCCATCGCTTTGCTCAGCGACGAGCTCTTGCCCCCGACGTGAACCGTCGGTTCCGGCCGCACCGCCGCGCCCGGCTGGGGCGATTCCTCGGGCCCGATATCCAGCACCTCGTCGGTCCCCTCTCCGTCATCGGGGAACACTTCCTCCAGGACACCGAGTGCGTTGTAGCGCTTCACCGGTCCCTGCGGCCCACGCGGTTTGCGACCGTTGGGTCCCGAGCCGTCACCACCGACATCCGGAAGCTGCGGGGGCGGCGGACCAGGCTCGAAGCTGATTTGCGCGCGCAGGAAACGCTCGGTAAACGTGTTGTGGATGTCCTGCATGAGATCCACGAACATGTTGTACGCCTCGTGCTTGTACTCGATGAGCGGATCCTTTTGGCCCCACGAGCGATAGCCGATAGCGTTGCGCAGCTGATCGAGATCGTAGAGGTGATCCTTCCACTTCTCGTCGATGACGTGGAGCATCACCAGCGCCAACAGCTGCTCAGAGTACTCGCCGAGGCTCGCGAGCTTGTCGTTGAAGGCCTTGCGACCTGCCTCGATCGCGCGCTGCTCCGCGACTTCCTGGCTGGTGGGAAGATTTCCATCCTCGAAACCCGGCACGCTGAGCATGTAGTGCATCAGCAGGTCCTGACGAACGAGCGCGAAATCCCACTCTTCCTGCGAGTCGAATTCGTTGAGCATGTTGTCGACGCGCTTGGCGACGCCCTTCTCCACCATCTTCTCGGCTTCAGCCTTCGCTTCCTCTCCACCCTCGAGCGCGAACGACCGCAGCGAGTAAATCACCTCGCGCTGCTGGTTCATGACGTCGTCGTACTCGAGCAGCCGCTTGCGCGACTGGAAGTTCTGAAGCTCGACCCGCTTCTGCGCCTGCTCGATGGAGCGCGTTATCAGCGAGTGCGTGAGCATCTCGCCTTCCTCGGCGCCCATCCGATCCATCAGACGCGCGATGCGATCGGACCCGAAGAGACGCATCAGATCGTCTTCGAGCGACAGGAAGAACTGCGACGCTCCCGGATCGCCCTGACGGCCCGCTCGGCCGCGCAGCTGGCGATCGATACGCCGCGATTCGTGGCGCTCCGATCCGATGATGTGCAGCCCGCCGCACTCCACCACATCGACGATCTGGTTCTCGGCGTCCTTTCGCTGGGACGGCTTTGACTCGGTTACACCCGGTCCGAGCTTAATGTCGGTTCCGCGACCAGCCATGTTGGTGGCGATGGTGACCGCGCCCGGCTGGCCGGCGGACGCGACGATTTCCGCCTCGCGCTGGTGGTACTTCGCGTTCAGAACATTGTGCGGGATACCAGCGCGCTTGAACATGCGCGAGAGAGTTTCCGAGACTTCAACACTGACCGTTCCGACAAGCACGGGGAACTCCAGCTCGTGCAGCCGTTGTGTCTCTTCAAGAATGGCGTTGTACTTCTCACGCCGCGTCTTGTAGACCAGATCCTGCCGATCGTCGCGCACGACCGGACGGTTCGTCGGAATCACCGACACGCCCAGCTTGTAGATCTCGTGGAATTCGGTCTCCTCCGTCTCGGCTGTACCGGTCATGCCGGAAAGCTTGTCGTAAAGCCGGAAGTAATTCTGGATGGTGATCGTAGCGAGGGTCTGCGTCTCGCCTTTCACCTGGACCCCTTCCTTTGCCTCGACCGCCTGGTGCAATCCTTCTGACCAGCGACGACCGTGCATGGTGCGACCGGTGAACTCGTCGACGATGAGCACCTGCCCTTCCTGCACCACGTAGTTCACGTCGCGCTCGAACAGCGCGTGTGCGCGCAGGAGCTGGTGAACGATGTTCAGCCGCTCGCTCTTCGCGGCGTATTCACGATCGAGCTTGTTGCGCGCCTCCAGTTTTTCCGCGGCCGTCATCACAGGGTCGTGGTCGATGACGTGGACCTCGTGCGACAGATCGGGCAGTAGAAACTCGTCGTGCGCGTCCGGCGACATGAAATCGACGCCGGCGTCGGTCAGATGCACAGTGTGTCCCTTCTCATCGAGAACGTACAGCAGATCGTTCTCGATGTCCCGGTATTGTTGCTTGCCGGCGGGGAGGCGGCGGTCGGCAATGTGCTGGAGCTCCATCTTCTGGACGAGCTGCTTCGCTCCGGTCTCCTGCATCACCTTGAGGAGTCGCTTGTTCTTCGGACCGCCAAGCTGCGCCTTGTAGAGATAGAGGCCGGCTTCGTCGTTCTCCCCTGCCTCGAACGCCTTCTCGCCCTGCGCCACCAGCGCATTTACCAGATCGGTCTGCCGCCGTACGAGGCGCGCCACCGCTGCGTTGTGCTGCGCGTACTCGGCGTCGGTCTCGTTTCCGACCGGGCCGGATATGATGAGCGGAGTTCTGGCTTCGTCGATGAGCACGGAGTCGACTTCGTCGACTATGGCGTACACGTGACTGCGCTGAACGCGGTGCTCGAGCGACTGCACCATGTTGTCGCGCAGGTAGTCGAAGCCGAACTCGTTGTTGGTGCCGTAGGTGATGTCGTTCTCGTAAGCGGCGCGCCGCTGCATCGTCCCCGGCTCGGTATTGTCGATGCACCCGACGGTAAGGCCGAGATACTTGTAGACGTGCCCCATCCACTCGGAGTCGCGTCGGGCAAGATAGGAGTTAACCGTAATCAGGTGCGCGCCCTTTCCGGGCAGCGCATTCAGATAGAGCGGCAGGGTCGCGACGAGGGTCTTGCCCTCACCTGTCGCCATCTCGGCGATGCGTCCCTGGTGCAGCTGGACACCTCCCATCAGCTGCACGTCGTACGGCACCATGTTCCAGTCCATCTCCTGACCGGTCACCGTGACCTTGGAGCCAACCAGCCGGTGTGCCGCCGCCCGGACCGTTGCAAAAGCTTCTGGCAGGATTTCCTCGAGAACTTCGGCCGTCGCGGCGCGCAGCTCCGCTTCCACGCCGCCGCGACCATCGACGCCGCTCAGCTCGTTGTCGATCGCTTCCCGCGCCGCCGGATCCGCTGCTACACGCTTCTGCTCTCTGAGATCGGCAATACGCGTCTCGAGCTCGCTGGTTACCTCGGAGATGCGGGCGCGAAATTTTCCGGTCTGCGCGCGGAGCTCATCTTCTTCAACGGTCTGAAGGCGGGCGTAATGCTCGTTGATCTCATCGACGATCGGCTGAACGCGCTTGCGCTCACGATCGTGGCGAGTCCCGAATACACCGCTCAGCAGCCCTGTCAACGCCATTTGCCAGACTTCCTCAGACGGATGCCCGTCTCAACGATACAGCCCGCGGGCGTCGATGAACCGTTCGACACCCTCGGGCACGAATCCCTTGATTGATTTTCCCGCGCGCAGCCGCGCCCGGATCTCAGTGGATGACACATCGACCCGGCGAGCCGACACTTCCAATACACCCTGGGGGAGTGCTGTGTTCGCGGCCTCGCTTGTGGACCGGCGCATCACCGCGACAGTTGCCAGCTCCCGAATCCGGTCGGGCGCGCGCCACTGATCGAAGCTCCCCAAAGCGTCCTCGCCAAGCAGCAGAAAGAGCTTTGCACCCGGGTATTTCCCGGACAAAAGCTCCAGCGTATCGACCGTGTAAGATAACCCCTTCCGGTTGATTTCTGCGTCGTCGACGGTGTAATTCGCGTCATCCGATACCGCCAGCCGGACCATCTCCAGTCGATCCCGCGGCGAAGCCACCGCCGGCGTGTCCACCTTGAAGGGTTGAGCACCCGCGGGGACAAAAATGAGTCGATCGAGCTGCAACGACTCGCGGGCATCGGCGGCCAGAAGGAGATGACCGACATGGGGTGGGTCGAAAGTGCCGCCGAAGACCCCGATTCTCACGCTACGTCGCTGGGGCAGGAGCCGGGGTCGCCGGCGCGGGGCATCGCTTGAGGACTTCCCGATCGTTCGCGTACGCCTTCCGCATCTCGTTGCACAAATCCCGCGCGTCGTCGTTGTACCGGATCGCGCGGTACGACTCGAGCAGCATCATGTAAGCGTCGCGCGCCTTGCGCGAGTGAGGATGCAACCGGATGACGTCCTTGAAGTAGATGATCGCGGAATCGTATGCCTTCCGCTTCAGATACAGATATCCGGTGTCGTAATCCTTTTCCGCGAACCATTCGTCGAGCTTATCGAGCTCCTTTTTGGCCGCCGGCGCGAAAGGAGAGTCAGGGAAGGTCGTCACTAACGACTCGAACGCGGTCTGAGCAGATCTTCCGTAGAGAGCATCGAGCTGCGGTTTGCGCCACTCGTGCTGATACGCTCTCCCCGAGAGGTAGAAGGCGTCGTCGACGAGCGTATCCTGCGGGAACGCATCGATCAGACGGTTGTATGTGCCGGCGGAGAGTAGATACTCTCCGTTCTTTGCCTGCGACTGCGCGAGGTAGTAATACGAGAGTGGAAGTCTGGGATCGCGCGCGGACAGGTCCAGGGTGAGCTGCTCGAAAGCCTTCGCCGCGTTGTCGTAGTGGTGCGCCTTGTACTCGGCGATGGCCGCCGCGTACAGCTTGTCAGACGTCGGATAGAGCTTCTGATCCTTCGGATTGAATGGGGGCTTGCAAGCCAGCGGGGCCGCGATCAGCAGCGCCAGCAATAAGAATTTCGTTTTGAACATCCGTATGATATTACCCTCTGCGTCCGAGCATGTTCACGCGGATGGCCGGCCAATCGAGTGATACCGAATGCCCAGCTCACGCATCTTCTCGACGTCGTAAAGATTTCTGCCATCGACGATGACCGGTTGCCGGAGAGTGCTCTTCACCCGGTCGAAATTGGGGTGGCGGTACTCCATCCAGTCAGTCACAACGACCAGCGCGTCGGCACCCTCGAGCGCCTCATAGTTAGTCTCAGCAAAATCTATTCGGTTGCCGAGTAAACCCCGCGCGTGATCCATCGCCGCGGGATCGTGCGCACAGATTGTAACGCCATCCTCGAGGAGCGCATCGATTATCGAAAGCGCCGGCGCTTCCCTCATGTCGTCCGTGCCCGCCTTGAACGCGAGGCCCCATAGTGCAATGCGCTTCCCCGCCAGGTCGTTGCCCAACGCTGACCGCACTTTGGACACCACCACCGTCTTTTGGCGTCCGTTCGCCGATTCAACAGCCGTCAGGACATCCAGTGGCACCCCACAGTCGGAACCCATTCTGACAAGCGCCTTCACATCCTTGGGGAAACAAGAGCCGCCGTACCCCGGGCCCGGGAAGAGAAAGGACTGGCCGATCCGCGAATCGCTGCCTATTCCGCGGCGAACGAAGTCGACGTTCGCACCGACTTTTTCGCACAGGTTGGCGATCTCATTCATGAAGGAGATGCGCGTCGCCAGCATTCCGTTGGCAGCGTACTTCGTCATCTCGGCGGATGGGATGTCCATGAGCAGGACCGGCTTCCCAGTGCGAACGAAAGGCGCGTAGATCTCCGTCATAACGCGGCGGGCGTGCGGCGACTCCACACCCAGCACGACGCGGTCCGGGCGCATGAAGTCCTCCACGGCGTCCCCTTCCTTGAGGAACTCCGGGTTGCTGCAAAGGTGAAAGGGGAACTTCGCCTCCTTGGCGACTTCCTTCGCGACTTTCGCGGCACTACCAACTGGAACGGTCGACTTCGTAACTACCACCAGTTCTCGCGCGATGTGCTTTCCGATGAGGCCGGCAACCTGGAGGACATACTTCAGGTCGGCCGAACCGTCCTCACCCGGCGGGGTGCCCACGGCAATGAACACGACTTCCGCCGATTCGACCGCACCTTGCAGATCGGTCGTGAATTTGAGCCTTTCTTCCTTCTGGTTGCGCTCTACCAGTGGCTCGAGCCCGGGCTCATAGATCGGAAGCACATTGTTTCTCAGACCTTCGATCTTGCGCTCGTCAATGTCGGCACAAGTCACAGTATTGCCGGTTTCGGCGAGGCAGGCGCCCACGACGAGCCCGACATACCCCGTCCCGACTACGGAAATGTTCATGCGTTGGAATTACTGATGGTTATCAGGCGGTCGCGTAATACGCGTTCGATGCGAGAGAGACGATCCTGCCCTTCCCGCGAGCGAGCTTCGCCGTCGCGTTTCGGGTGTCCACCACCACCTTCGCAAGGTGGACGACACGCTGGTAATCGACTTTGCTGTGATC
>DATBXT010000116.1:0-3127 GCA_036514115.1 Gemmatimonadaceae bacterium | reverse complement strand
CGAACCCGGTGAAACTCCCTCAAGGGTACGGCGCAGGATTTCCTCCACGCCGGGGCGATCGCTGTCCCAGACACCGAGCGACCAGCCGACAGTGCGCTCGCCATAGGAGCTGGCAATGGGGGTGGTCCACGGGCTGCGGAACCCGTGCGGTGCGCGGAAATACTTTGGCGCGGGAGCGCCGGCGCGCTTGATCGCCCTTATGCCGAGCCGAATATCGCGGCTGACGTAGAACGGACTCTTGAACTGCAGCTTGCGGTGGAAATATCCGTGATTGCCAAGCTGGTGCCCTTCGTTCGAGATCCGCCGCACCAGCTCGGGCCAACGCTCAGCGTGGCTGCCAAGCACGAAAAAGGTTGCTCTCACGTTTTTCTCGCGGAGGGTGTCGAGAATCAGCGGAGTCGCGTCGGGGTTCGGGCCATCGTCGAACGTAAGGGCGACAACCTTTCGCCCGCTCTCGATCTTCCCCAGCGCGGGGCCGAAGAGAGGACTATTCCGGTGGAACGCGCCGTGTACCGCGCCACCGATAACAGAAATTCCGAGAGCAGCCAATCCAATCATTCGTGAGTCGCTCGTCCGAGAACAGCCGTGTAGATGTCGAGCACGGCTTCGGTAACTCTCGACCACGAGTACTTCAACGCTTCCTGGCGTCCGCGTTTACCGAGTCTTGCCCGGAGAGTCTCGTCGTCCAGCAGCCGCACCATTGCATCCGCGAGATCCTCGGTATCCCCACAATGCACCATTAATGCCTCTCGCTCGTGTTTCACTACGTCGCGAAAGCCATAAATGTCCGAGCAGACAACCGGGGTTTCACAGGCCATCGACTCGAGAAGCGTGATGCCGAACGATGCTTTCGTGGTGGGGCAGGCGTACATAGCACTATGGGCGTAATACCCGGGACGCTCGCCGAGCACCGAGCCGACGAAAGTGATGTCGGGGTCGCCGCCAGCGGCCCGGTAGTAATGCTTGCGCAGAGGCCCGTCGCCTACTACTACCAGCTGCGCCTGCCGATTTTTCCCGCGCACCTTCCTGAATGAATCGATCAGGGTGGTGAGGCCGTTGCGCGGATCGAATCTTCCCAGAAAAAGAATGACGGGTACGTCTGTGCGAAGAGACGCGGGGCGGGGGACATGGGGATTAAAGACGTCGGTATCGATCCCATTGGGAACGATGGTCCAGTTTGCCTCGAAGTATCGGTTGAGCGCGATAGTCGTTGAATGCGATACCGCGATCGCCGCATCGAGCTGGTCCAGCCGCTTCTGGAAATACCGGTTGCCGAGTGCGTAAGCGAAAGAACGGTCGAAATAAGTGTGAAACGTTCCGACGACGGGGCAGTTCGCTTCCTCGATGGCCATCACGGGAAGCACAGGACTGAGCGGCGAGTGCACGTGGATGATGTCGTATTGGCCGAGGCTGAACACGCGCTTCAGATCTTTGCGGAGCTCGAAGCCCCAGGTGAATCGCGCCTGTGAGCCATTGGCGTAAACCGGCTGGCTCTTGCCGATCCGAACTACATGCAGCTCCGGGCGCGCTCCCGGCATGTTCGATGTAATGATGTCGACCTGGTGTCCGTAACGGCGCGCTTCGCGGGCGAAGAAGTGCACGTGCTCGCAGATGCCGCCAAGGTGCGGGTAGTAGTACTCGGTGACCAACGCGATACGCAGCGGACGCGCATGCTGGATGTGCGCCATCGGGAGTGACCCCGTGGGCATCAGCTCCAGTCGACGCGAGTGCGCCAGCTTACGCGTTAAGAGCGGCATGTGCGGCGGCTAAGCGCGCGATCGGGATTCGGAACGGTGAGCACGACACATAATCGAGACCGAGTTGATGACAAAAAGAAATCGAGCGCGGCTCGCCGCCGTGCTCGCCACAAATTCCCAGTTTGATGTCGGGACGAACTCGTCGGCCGTCCTCGACCGCAATCCTTACGAGTCTTCCCACCCCTTCGGTGTCAAGAGTTTGAAAGGGATCATCCGGGAAAATACCCCGATCAATGTAAGAAGGAAGGAATCTTCCCGCATCGTCGCGACTAAGCCCGAGTGTAGTCTGGGTGAGATCATTTGTTCCGAACGAGAAGAACTCTGCCGACTGCGCGATCTGTGCCGCAGTCAGCGCGGCGCGCGGCAACTCAATCATCGTTCCGATCAGATATGAAATCTTTTCACCCATGCCGCCAAGCACCTTCTCGGCTACGTCCTCTATGATCGCGCGCTGGTTGTCGAATTCCTTCACGGTTGAAACGAGGGGGATCATGATCTCCGGTTTGACGACTATTCCTCGGCGCATGGCACGAACCGCCGCCTCGAGGATGGCGCGCGCCTGCATTTCTGTAATCTCCGGGTAAGAAATCCCCAGACGACAACCGCGATGCCCGAGCATCGGATTGGTTTCCCGAAGCGACTCGATGATGCGATTGAGGTCTGCGCGGGGGAGATCGAGTGTGCGGGCAAGCAGTTTCGACTCCTCACCACCATGCGGGAGGAACTCATGCAGTGGCGGGTCGAGCAAGCGGATTGTCACCGGCAGGCCATCCATCGCTTCGAAGATTCCCTCGAAGTCCGCGCGCTGCATCGGCAGCAGCTTTGCGAGCGCGCGCCGTCGACCGCCTTCCTCACGTGCGACGATCATCTCGCGCATGGCGGTGATGCGATCACCCTCAAAGAACATGTGCTCCGTGCGGCAGAGGCCAATGCCTTCCGCGCCGAAGCTGCGCGCGATCCGCGCGTCGCGCGGCGTGTCGGCATTGGCGCGCACGCGAAGCTTGCGCGCTTTATCTGCCCACGTGAGAAGCTGAGCATAGGACTGGTACAGCGGCGCCTGGGAAGCGGGCAGCGTACCGTTTGTCACTCGCACCACTTCGCTCGGTATGGTGGACAAGTCACCGACGAAGACACGCCCCGTCGCTCCATCCAGGGTGAGCCAGTCGCCTTCGGCGATATGAGTGCCGTTCACGCTGAATGATCTGTGCTCGGTATCGACCTCGATCTCTTTGCATCCGACCACTGCGCACTTGCCCATCCCGCGCGCCACGACAGCGGCGTGACTGGTCATTCCTCCACGCGCGGTGAGGACCGCGCGCGCCGCGACGATTCCATGAAAATCCTCTGGAGTAGTTTCGTCGCGAACCAAA
>DATBXT010000115.1:0-45171 GCA_036514115.1 Gemmatimonadaceae bacterium | reverse complement strand
CATTCGGCCGCTGGGGATCGGGCGCAGACGGGTGCGTGACATTTGGGTGTCGATGTCCCGGTCGAGGTACATGTTCACCGCGTTGGCGCCCCCGGCCATCAGGTATCCGCCAATCAGGACTACCACCACGAGGAGCCAGGTGGGATTCCCCGCCACGAACATCGGCGCCACCGTAGTCACCAGCAGCAGCGAGATGATGCGCGGCTTGGTGAGCATCACCATGTCGCGCAGGAGCGAGGGCTCCGCTTGTTCTCGCGCGGTGACGTCCATCAGGTGCTGACGCCTTCAGGCGTGGCGAACTTGCCGCGCGAAGGCGACTCGTAGACGATTCGCTCGATCTCGGTCAGCCCGGCAGTTCCTGTCGCGAGTGCGGCGAGAGCGACGACCGTGATCCAGAGTGCGGTGCCCAGGGCCTGGTGCAGTGAACGTAAGCCGGCGGGGAGATGCAATTCGACCATCGCCGCTGCTACGATGATCTGAGTCACAACCACACCCAGCGCCGCGGTCGCCGCAATTCGTACCGCGCGAGTCTCGCCGCGTTTGCGGACACCGGCGACGACGCCGATGAGATGCCCGAGCAGAAGCACTGCGATCACCCGGTGGATGATGTGGATGACGAGCGGCGCGCCATGCATCGAGATCTCGCGACACCACGGGAAGCCCTGACATGCCGACGGCGCGCCAGGAGTGTTCGCGGTCAGGGCTCCGAATAACAGAGCGAGAAATGTGAGTGCGACAGCCGCGCGTCCAGACTGGAGGGTGCGCTGGTAACGCGCAGGTACTGAGCGCGACCCAAAGCCTCCCGCGCGGACCACGACGACGACCAGGACCGCCAGCAGCGACATCGCTATCGCGAGGTGTGTAACGACGACGAACGCATTCAGCTCGAGCTTCACCGTGATCGCGCCGAAAGCGGCTGCCACCAGCACCAGCAGGAAAGCCAGCATGGCAGGGCGGAGCACACCCGCGCGTCCGCGCACGCCGAGTTCTTTGCGTTTCATCCAGACTGCCGCAACCAAAGCGACGATGGCGATGGAAAGCGCCGCCGCCCCGTAACGGTGGGAGATCTCGACGAGCAGTGTCGGCGCGTTCTGGGCCGGTGTGAATGAGCCGTAGCAGTCGGGCCAATGATCTCCGCAACCCATCCCCGACCCGGTGATGCGCACGATCGCGCCGAACACGACCTGCGCGAATCCGAGCAGTAAAGCGAGGTAGGCTATTCTGCGAATGGCTCGCATTAGCGCTCGGACGGCGAGGGAGTAACCGGCATGGGCATCTGATGCCCCATCTGTGAGTGATCCATCATCTGCATGTGGCTTGCTCGGCCTTCGACTTTTCGCCAGGTGGCCATGAGTACCACGCACAGGGCAATCGCCGGCACGACCGCCCACGCCAGCTCAGTCTTTCGCGATGCAGCCGGCACCAGGTCTGATTTCGCAGCCGGTTCGACCGCGAAAGTCAATCGTAAAATCGCGATCTCCGCCACGATGCACGCCGCAGCAGCAATCCAGAAGATTGTCTCCGCCAGCGGCTGATTCATTTAAAATGAGTGAAATTGAACGACGCGCATTGGAACACCGGTGCGCTCACGAGTTGCGTCGAAAAAATTTTCTGCACGTGCAGCTTGGCGCTGATAAAGCTACTCGCGGGCGGCACTCCTTTGCACTACCGTATGAGATGGCCGACCCCATCCTCGCCCGCGAACTTTCCGAACTGCCGCCCGCAGAATCGCAGTTCACCCAGGCGTCTTCGCTCCCCCGTCGCCTCGGATTGTGGAGCGCCGTGGCGGTGCTCGTCGGCTCGACGATCGGCTCCGGAATTTTTCGCTCGCCCGCGGGTATCGCCGACAAACTTCCCGGTCCGCTTCCACTTCTCGCGATCTGGCTGACCGGCGGGGTATTCGTCCTTTGCGGCGCGCTCACCCTCGCTGAAGTCGCCGGAGCGTACCCGCGAACGGGAGGCGTCTACGTTTTCATCCGGGAATCGTGGGGAAGACTGCCGGCGTTTCTATTCGGGTGGTCGGAGCTCGTCATCATCCGCGCGGCAGCACTCGGCGCAATCGCCACGACCTTCTCTGAATACCTGCTCAGAGTGCTCGGCCACGACCCACGCGTGGAGCCCTACGCGAGGTACGTGCACTACGTCGCGGCCGCGGCGATCCTGCTGACGGCGACGTTCAACTATGTGGGAATCAAATGGGGATCCCTCGTCCAGAACCTCACCACTCTGGCCAAGACGGGCGCACTGTTGCTCATCACCATCCTGGCGCTGGTGATAGGGCTGCCGCAAACCGGCGGACACTTCTCGCCGGCGATCCCAGCCGGAAGTCTTTCCGCCGGACCTTTCGGGCTCGCTCTCGTCTCGGTGCTGTGGGTGTACGATGGCTGGGCCGATGTCAGCTTCGTGGGCGGAGAAGTGAAAGACCCCGAGCGCAATCTGCCGCGCGTACTGATTTTCGGGACGCTGATCATAATCGCGCTGTACCTGCTGGCGAATCTGGCGTACCTGGCGGTGCTGCCGGTCGAGCAGATCCGGCAATCGAGATTGGTCGCCGCCGATGTCGCCGACAAGCTGATGGGTGCTGCCGGAGTCGTGTTCGTATCCGTTGCCGTCATGATCTCGGCTTTTGGAACGTTGAACGGATCGGTGATGACCGGATCCCGGATCCTCTTCACCATGGCCGCTGACGGGCTCCTTTTTCGGCCGGTGGCGACAGTTGATCGAAGATTCCAGACGCCCTCGGTCGCCATTTGGCTGAGTGCCACACTCGGTGTCATTTTTGTTCTCGCCGGCACCTTCGAGCGTCTCGCCGATACCTTCGTGACCGCAATCGTGCCTTTTTACGCGCTGGCGGTTGGGTCAGTTTTCATTTTGCGGCGCCGATCCGATTACCACCCGCCGTTTCGCGTTCCGGGCTATCCCGTTGTGCCAGCGATCTTTATCATCGCGACGATCCTTCTTCTCGGCAACGCAATCATCGACCCCGGCAGCCGGGTCGGGACCCTCGCCGTCCTTGGCGTGATCCTTCTCGGAATTCCGATTTTCTTCCTCACAAAATCGCGCCGAGCGGCGAGCGACAGTTAAAAAACGGTAGGCGTAAAAAGTCGTTGCCGACGGGTGACAAAATTCCCTTGCTGGACTCAAGACCCCAACGCTAGTTTTGGGCTTCCCTCCATCCATTTTTTCCCAAAACAACATGCTCAAGACACGTCTGTTTTTGACTGTCGCTACCGCCTTGGCACTGGTGACTGGAGCTTCTGCTCGTCTCCATGGCCAGGGAATCACGACAGGAGCTGTTAGCGGCACGGTCACTGACCCGAGCGGCGCTCCCGTCGAAGGCGCGCAGGTTCAGCTGAAGAATGCGAAGACCGGCGCCAACGCCGGCGCAGTCACCCGCGCCAACGGTCAATTCAGCATCTCGGGTGTCGAGCCCGACCTCGGTTATACGCTGACTGTCCGCCGCATCGGCTTCGAGCCAATCACCCACGACAACATTGCCGTCAGCCTCGGCCAGACCACGCGCTCGGACTTTCAGCTCAAGCAGCAGAGCACCGTCCTCGAGACGGTCACTGTTTCCGCTGAAGCGACCCCGGTGATCAATCCGAGCAAGACGGGCACTGGCACGACGATGGGCGACTCGCTTCTTCGCCGCCTTCCCACACTGAATCGCAACTTCTCGGATTTCGTCAGCCTTGTACCGCAGGTCTCGACGTCGACTGGCGTCGGCCTCTCGGGCGGCGGCGTGAACATCCGCCAGAACGCCATCCAGATTGACGGCGCAGCGTCAGGCGATCTGTTCGGCCTCGGCACCACCGGCCAGCCCGGAGCCCAGGCAAACGCGAGATCGATTCCGCTCGATGCAGTGAAGGAGTACCAGGTTCTTCTGTCGCCATTCGACGTGCGCCAGGGAAATTTCGGCGGCATGTTGATCAATGCCGTCACGAAGACCGGAACCAACGAATTCCACGGAACGGCCTACGGATACACGCGCAACGAGAACCTCACGCGCAGCCAGCCGTACCTCGCCGAGTTCAAGCAGCAGCAGTACGGATTTTCGGTGGGCGGACCGATCTTGAAGGATCGTCTCTTCTTCTTCGTCAACCCGGAGTGGCAGAAGCAGAATACTCCGGCCACCGGTTCCTACATCGGTGCGCCCGATCAGTTCGTCAATACGGGCGATGTCGACCGGTTTTCAACGATTCTGCAGGGATACGGACTTACGGAGCCGGGAAGCGGCGCTCAGGTGATCAAACAGAATCCTCTGACCAATGTCTTCGCCCGCATGGATGCCTACCTGCCCGGCTATACCCGCCTTGTGCTCCGGCACAACTACGCCGGCGCCGATAACACAACCTTTAGCCGCAGCTCGGCGACGTCTTCCAATCCGCTGTTCGGACTGACCTCGAACGCTTATGAGTTCAGCTCGAAAACCCACTCGACAGTGGCGGAGCTGTTGACGAACCTGCCGAACGGCGTGTTCAACGAGTTTTTGCTCAATCGGACGGACATCAGCGATTTCCGGACGATCCCCGTGACCTTCCCACAGATCACAGTTCGCGCTTTCTCCCGCGCAACGGATCCGACAGTGAAGGATGTATCGATGATCGCCGGTACCGAGGCGTCATCGCAGGGGAACAGTCTCGATCAGCGCACCACGGAGCTGACCGAAAATCTGACGATCCCGATGGGCAGCAGCCATCATGTGACCTTCGGCACCAAGAATCTGTTCTACCGGCCGGTCAACCTGTTCGGCCAGAACTCGATGGGGAGCTGGATCTTCAACGATACCACCGCTCTCAAGAATGGAACGCCGTCCAGCTATTCGGTCAGCGCTCCTTCACCGACTGATCCTGCGAACGGTCTCGCCACGTTCCGCGCGAATATGTATTCGTTCTACGTCCAGGATTCCTGGAACGCGACGGATCGACTCGTCGTCTCGGGTGGCATTCGCCTCGAGAAGCCGAGCTTCCTCGACACTCCGCCAGAGAACCCGTCGGTGCTGGCCAATTATGGCCGGAGCACTTCCGCGGTGCCCACCCGTCGCACGTGGTCGCCACGCTTCTCCTTCAACTGGGATGCGACCGGTGATCAGCGGAATCAGGTTCGCGGTGGTTTTGGCTACTTCACCGGAACTCCGCCGTTCGTCTATCTGTCGAACGCGTTCGGAAACTCCGGCTTGAGCGGGTACGCTTCGCTCACCTGCTCGGGCACTACGACGAACCAGGGTAACAACGCGACCTCGAACATTCCGCCGGCCTTCAACGCCGCCAACATCGCCAACCCTCCGACCTCCTGCGCGCCGTTCACTCCGGCGACCGGGCCGGTTCGTCCGGGCGCGACGACCGCCGCCAGCTCCAACATTGCGACGATCGATCCGAACTTCCGCTTCCCGCAGTACCAGAAGATCACGCTCGGCTACGATCACCGTTTTGGAAACGGACTCGTCAGCACTCTCGAGGGACTCTACACCAAGGCGATGTCGAATCCGTTCTACACGAACCTCGCGCTTTCCGGCCCACAGGGTCGCGATCGCAACGGGCGCGTGTTGTACGGAATTCTCACCGCGACCGGTGGAGCGGCTACGGTACACGGTGGCCGCCAGCAGGTCATTGACGTGACCGACGTACACGGCGACTACACCTACAGCCTCACCGGCCAGTTGCAGAAGACTTTCTTCGACAACTTCCAGGGATCGCTCGCCTACAGCTACAGCCAGGTCAGAGACATCGCGGCAACGACGAGCAGCACCCAGGGCTCGAACTATCGCTACCAGCGTGATGTCAGCGGCTTCCTCGAAGACCGCAGCCTCACCCGCGGCAAGGAAGACATGCCGCACCGTATCGTCGGCACCGGCACCTGGAGATTGAAGACGCTCACCGACTTCTCGGTGGTCTATGTCGGCAATTCCGGAGCGCCGTTCGATTACGTCTACGGCGCCGGAAGCGGCTCCGGGTCCGGCGATGCCAACGCCGACGGCCAGTCGCAGAACGATCTCGTGTACGTTCCACTCAACGCGCACGACCCGAACGAGATTCTGTTCACGGGCTTCAACGCGGCGGCTGGCTCCCCGGCCCAGCTCGAGGCGGCAGCCGAGGCAGACGCATTCGATCGGTATATCGATCGTGTCTCCTGCCTCAGAAACAGCCGCGGCAAGCTCCTTAGCCGCAACGCCTGCCGCAACCCGTGGCAGAACGACGTTGATGTAAGTATCGGCCAGTCGCTGAAGGCATTCGGCCAGCAGAACCTCCAGCTGCGCCTCGACATCATCAACTTCGGCAACCTCCTCAACAAGAGATGGGGCTGGCAGAACTTCTCCGATCAGAACAACACCTGTGGTCCGATCTGCAGCGCTACCACGTTGCTCACCCAGACAGGCAACCGTCTCCCGGCTGGTCTCCCCGCCGGTACGACCAACAGCCCGCTGGCGCAGGGTATCTATACTTTCAACAAGACCATGAAGCCGTGGAACGCGGATAACGCCGCGTCGAACTACCGCATGCAGCTTTCCATGCGGTACAGCTTCTAGGTCCTCGTAGGAAAAAAAGCCGGCGGGATTTCTCCCGCCGGCTTTTTTTATTCTGGTATTTCCTGGCACGTAAAGGTCAACGTGCGGGCAGCTTGCCTTTCATCAGTTACCGTTCCCGAGAACTAGAAGATCTTTACGTTGATATATCGCTTCGGGTTCTTCTTGATATCGGCGAGGAGAGAATCCATCCGCTGCAACAGGCCTCGCACATCGTTGTAAGCCCCCGGATCGTTAATGAGCATCGCCGCCGATCCCGGCCCGCTGTCCACCTTGGCGAGGACAGCATCCAGCTTCACCGACGTCTCCTTCACCTGCGCGCTCAGCTGCGCCAGATTCGCACTCGTTGTCTGAAAATTCGCCAGCGTAGAATCGACCTTTGCAGGGTCTATCGCACCGGTGGCGCGTCGCAACGATGCCATCGTCGCCGACAGCTGTCGCGACTGCTCATTCGCGATCGCCGAGAAATCGTTCACCAGCCGGTTCGTGGCGCCGATGGTGTTGCGCAAGTCGTGAAGGCCCCCCGTCGCCACCATCTCGTGCTCGAGCGCACCGGTGATCGCGTTCACCGACCGCATCACCGAGTCAGCCTTGCTCGTCAGCTCGGCGATGCCGGGTGACGACGGTCCGACGGGAATCGTATCGCCCGACTTGAACGCGCGAGGATCCGGCTTCGATGGCGTCAACGCGATCGCCATATCGCCAAAGATTCCGTTCGCCACCACCGTCGCCTTGCTCGTGACGGGCACCTGATAACCGTTCTGAACTCTTAGCGTAGTGACCAGCGTCCCGTCCTGATGGAGATCCACTTCGTCCACGTAGCCGACATTTACCCCGACCAGGAGTACCGGCTGTCCCTGCTTCAGGCCAGCTCCCCACGGGAACTTCGCGTACAGCGGATAGCCTTTCGATAGCCCGCCACGCGCGAGCCACAGTGAGCCGAGTACGGTGACGACGATTGCCGCTGTAACGACGAGGCCAACGAGAACTTCGTCTCTTGTCTTCATGCCTGCAGGTAGGGAGCGAGGAGGAGAGCGGTCAGCGCATCCAGCACCAGGATTGCCACCGACGTCACGACTACTGCCTGCGCGGTGCTGCGGCCGACACCTTCGGCGCCGACGTTAGCGGTGTAGCCCTCGTAGGAGCAGAAGAAGGCTATCGCGCCTCCGAATATAGTTGCCTTGATGATGCTGTACACTATCTGGAAGGGCGTGAACGCAAGCCGGAGGCCCGCGGTGAAGTCGGCGCTCGTCACATCAGTCGCGATCACCGCGGTTCCCATTGCAGTCCCCACGCCGATAGCGTTGGCAAGGATGGTGAGCACCGGCAGCATCACCAGCGCGGCGAGCAACCTCGGAACAACCAGATACGCGATCGGATCGTACGCGAGCGTCTCGAGCGCATCGATCTGCTCCGTCACCCGCATCGTGCCGATTTCCGCGGTGATGCGCGCGCCCACTCGGCCGGTGAGTACCAGTCCGGTGAGCAAGGGCCCCAGCTCGAGGATGATCGATTGCCGCGAGATGAGTCCTACGACCGACAGCTGAACACCGCCGAAGAGTTGAAACCGCGTCTGGAAGGCGGTGACGGCGCCGATGAAAGCGGCGACGATCGCCGCCAAGGGCAGGGAATCGACGCCGATATTTCGCATCTGCCTGATGGTTTCCGAGCCGTAGGTCCGGAAATCACTGATCGCGCGGGCGATGTCGCGCAGGAAGTACGTCCACTTTCCAACTTTGCGGAAAGGACCGAGTGGATCCCGGATCAAGTTCTGACGCGCGCGAAGAGTATGATTCCCACCACGCCGAATATGATGCTGGGAAGCCACGCTGCCAGATCTGCCGGGATCATCCCCTTGCCGCCAATGCCTTTCGTCAGCTGAATCAACATCAGGAAGACTACCGTCGTCGCCAGCGATAACCCGATGCCATACGCCGCGCCGCCGCGCTGAGTGCTCGTCGCCAGCGGAGCTCCGAACAGCAGAATGACGATGCATGTAATCGGGATCGCGATCTTGAGCATTCTCTCCACGCGCAACTCATTCACTTCCGCACCCGATCGCTCCATTGAGGTGATGAAACGACCGAGCTCCTGGAATCCCATGTCCGTCGGCGCCTTCTGTGCCAGCGTCAGCTGTTTCGGCGCCTCGCTGAAGTGTCGGTCCACCAGCGAATCGAAGCTGACCGTCAGATTGTGCACTGTATCCGGGATCACATGCAGGGCGCCGCTCTTCAGCAGCCAGCCCCGCTGCGCCTTGTAGCTGGCGGCATTGGCCGAAAGCACGTACGACGGGTAATCGGGGCCATTTCCTTTACGCTCGATCACCAGGCCATCGATGCTGGAGTCCAGCACGTGTAGCGCGCCAATCTTGTAAACGCGCCCGCGATCGGCCGCGTAGGCAAAGTTGTAGCGGTCGTTCCCGATGTTGGCGGTCTTGGTCTGCAGAATCTCCAGGCGCTTTTTGTTGGTGATTGGCGCCAGCTCACCGAGGATCAGGCCGACAATGGTAGCAATGACCGCACCGGCAAAGATCGGCGCGATGAATCTGTAGAAGCTGATTCCGGACGCCTTCGCGGCTGTGATCTCCGAGTGCCTCGTCAGGGCGCCGATCGCAAATACCGTCGCGAACAATACTGCCGCCGGCAAAACCATGAACATCGAGTCGGGCAGCCAGTACAGGTAACTCAAAGCGATGCGCCCCATGGTCAAATGCTGCCCAAGGTATTTATCGAGATTGTCGGTCAGGTCGATGATGTTGACGAGGATGGGAAAGCCAAGAGCGGTCGTCACGAAGATCTTCCAGAATTCCACGAAGACGTATCGGTCGAGTGCGCGCACCATTCGCTTCAAGCGGCAATTCCCTCGCGGCGAATACGGCGGTCCTTCCACCCGATCCTGGTCCGGATGGTTCCTCTGATGGCGCCGAGCATTTCCTTCATATCCCCGCCGCGCGCCGTGCTGCTCTCCTTACCCATCTTCGCCAGCAGCCACAGCGCCAGCAGCGAGAAGATGACGTTCGCCGTCCACATCGACACCACTGCAGGCATTAGCCCGCGCTTGGCGATGGACTCCCCTGCGATGAGGCAGATATAGTAGAGGGCGAACACGAACAGGCTCACGCCAATAGTCAGGCCGACGCCGCCGCGCGGAAAACGCAGCGCGATTGGTGCGCCAAGCAGCACGAAGACGAAGCACGCTACCGCCAGAGCGAACTTCTTGTGAATCTCGACCCCGTAGGAGTTCATCAGGGTGGCCGTGTCCTGCAGGCGAAGGCGCAGGTTCTCGATCACGGCGAGGTCGGTGGTAGTCGCCAAACCCGCTGCCTTCGCGGCGTTGGTTGTCAGAGTGTCGGTGGTTGACGGCTGAAAGGATCCGCTCCATCCCGCGCTTCTGCCGGTTACTCGCTGGGTACTGGACGCCGTAGGTGGTTGTCGCTGCGGTGTGCTCGACACGCCCTGCGCCTTCGCCTGTTTGGGGAGTACCGCCGCCAGGGCTTTGCAATAAAAACTGCCCAGGCCCACGTCCCACGGCGCGGCGGTGTTGATGGCGAGCACTTCCTTACTCAACTTCGCGCGCGCCGCCTTCAGGGCTTTTCGCTTTTTCTCGAACTCGATCTGCGCGAGCTGGTGCTCGCGCCGAGCCTTGTCCTGCGCCTCCTGCATCTCGCAGACAGTCATCTCGCGATCGCTTTTGTACGAGTCCGAGCTCGTCTTCTGAAACTGGTTGCCTACTCCGCGCACTCTCACCAGATCGACATTGAAGTAGAGGCGCTGCAGCTCGCCGAGATTGTTGACCGGGACGTCCTCCGTATGACCGTTGTACAGCGTCATCTCGAGATCGCTCATCCCGTTAGTCATTCTCATGTTGCCGCTGTCAGCGTAGATCGTGCGTCGCCGCGTCGGATCGGCCATGTCGTAGATGGTCACCTCACGCATGATGTTCGACGCCTCGTCGAGATGGCCTGCGCGGAGATAGAACTTCCCGGGACTGACTTCGTTGATGACCTGCTCGCGAAGGCCGAAGGTCGGCTTTTTCTGGGCGATGTCGCGTTGCAACACAGCCAGGCGGTGATTGGAGCGCGGAAGCACCTGGTCATTGAAGCCGATCATCACCAGTGTCACCCCCAACGCAGCCCATAACACCGGCTTGAGAACGCTTACGAGGCTGACGCCGCTCGCCTTCAATGCTGTAATCTCGTTTTCGGCCGCCAGGCGGCTGAACGCATAAAGCGTGGCTACCAGGACGGCCATCGGCAGGGTCAGCGCCACCGTCAACGGCACTGACAGGCCGAAAAACTCTGCGATTACGAGGGTTGGCAGACCTTTTCCCACCAGTTCGCCGAAGTGCTTGCCGATGTACTGGAGCAGCAGGATCGACGTGAGCGCCGTCAGAGCAAAAGTCAGCGGCCCCACATGTTCCTTTAGCACGTAGCGGTGAAGTATCTTCACGATGTGAAATATACCGTGCGCTCGTGGGTAAGCGACACGAACACAACGAGTTCCGCGCGTTGCTGGCGACGCCGGTCATGTCGTGCCACGCTCCTTTTTTCTGCGGCTGCTGTGCTGTGCACGGCCGCGCAGCCGGCGCACGCTCAGGACCCGCGCGACACGACTCGCACCAATCCGCCAACCGTCCCATCTGCTCCGCCAACCGGGACGCCCGGAGCGCCGGGCATGCGGCTGAGGCTGGGCACCGACACTTTGCCTCTCGTCCTGCCTTCGGTGATGTCACGCGGCGAGCGCGAGTCGTTCCGGCAGGCGCAGGCGCAAATCGAAGCGGCACGCGCCACGGCCTTCCAGCAGAACATGCGCACGATTCTCGAGGCAGTCTGGGGTCAGGTCGCGACGAGCAACTTTGCTACCGGCGCGCTGACACCGAGTTTCCCCGGTGATCTCCCGCTCAAGCCCAAGCCGACGGTCACTCCGAAGCCGTTGCCCATCCTCGGCGAGTATGCCGACCTCGGCCTCCAGCTCGACGGCCGGCTCGAATTCCGCGGCGAGAAAAACGAGAGCGCGCTCTGCGCGTCGACGTTTGCCTTCGATCCGGTGGCCAATTGCCGAAGCGCGTTCGAGCCGCTGGTCGACTTCCAGTTCGCCGCCAAGTCGGGAGGAATCGTCGCCGATCGGGTTCACGTCAACCTCGATTACGATACCCAGCGGGAGTTCGACGCCTCCAACAACATTTCGGTTTACTACGAAGGCAAGGGGAGCGAATTCTTGCAAAGGCTCGAGGTCGGCAACGTCACCTTTCAGCCCCCCTCGTCGCGATACATCACCGCCGGAATCCCCAGTGGGAATTACGGAGTGCAGGCGATCACGAAGGTCGGCTCGATGCGCGTCAAGGCGATCCTAGCCCAGCAGAAAGGAAACATCGTCAGGGACCGTGTCTTCACGGTGGGCGACCGTACCCTCCAGGCGATCGACCGGAAGATCGAAGACTATCAGTTCGAACCGCGCCGGTTCTTCTTCACCGTTGATCCGAAGGTACTCGGAAACGCGTACCCCAATGTTGACATCCTCGATACTCACAGGATGGCGACGCTCGCCGCATCGCTTCCGGATACGCTGCGGCCGACCAAGATCTTTGTGTACCGCCTGCTGATCGGCGGCCAGCCGCCGAATCCCGAAGGTCCCCAGTTCAGACTGATTGGCAAACCCCAGTCGCACGCTGGGCAGGTCTACGAGTACCTGCGTGAGGGCGTGGATTACTACGCCGATCCTTCTCTTCTGTGGATCGCGCTGGTCCGCCCGCTGACGCTCAACAACGAGCGCCTGGTCGTGGCGTATCGGGTGAGAATTGCCGGACGGGATACCATCTACCCCGCGACTGGCGGCACACCCGATCTCAAGTTCGTTCCGAAGCGCGATCAGCTCGCCAATCTGATCTGGGACCCGAATGTCCAACCGGGCGATCCGGAGTTTGACCGCGAAATCAGGAGCGTATACCGGCTCGGCGGCTCCGATCTGAGACGGCAGAGCGTTGCAATAAAGGTTGTCACCGGCAGCAGCGAAGATCAGGAGAAGCCAGTCGCGGGCGACGCCGATACATACCTCAAGCTTTTCGGATTGGCACAATCAACCAACAGCTCCAGCTTCGATCTCGAGAACAGAATCTGGCCACGACCCAGTGATCCCAATTTCGAGTTGAGCCTTGGCTCGCCCGGGTCGCGAACCATTCGCGATCAATTCCTGGTTTTTCCGTCGGCCAAACCCTTTGCCAAAAACGGACTCGCTGGCGCAGGGAATCCTTCCAACGACACTATCTACACGACGCCACCGGAGTACGTGCGCTCGTCGCAGAGACCCGAGGCGGTCTATCACATTCGGATGCGCGCGCAGTCCGAAGGAAGCGGCGACGGCGGCGCGCTGATGCTCGGCACGGTCCAGATTCGTCCCAACTCGGAGCGGCTCCTTGTCGACGGGCTCCCACTGACTCGCGGGACAGACTACGCCGTCGATTACGATCTGGGGCGTGTCTCGTTCAACCGGCCAGATACGCTGTTTCCTCGGCCCCGGCAGGTGACGGTGCAATACGAGGAGAACCCCGTGTTCGAGGAAACTCCGACATCGATCTTCGGAGCTACCGCGGAACTGCCCTTCGACAACGGTCAGATAAATTTCACCGCGATCTCCCAGAGTCAAAGGACGAACTTCACCCGTCCGCCACTCGGTTTCGAGCCCGCCGCGTCTGTCGTTGCCGGTGTGAGTGCCTTGTTCAACTTCGATGCGAACCCGCTCACCGAGCTCGTCTCGAAGCTTCCATACGGCGCGACGAGTATTCCGTCGCACATTGGTTTCGGCGCGGAATTCGCCGCCAGCCGTCCGCAGGCCAATGCGTCGCAGCAGGCCTACCTCGAGTCGTTCGAGGGTGAAGGAGGACTGTCGATCGCGCTCAACGATCCGCAGTGGTACTTCAGCAGCCAGCCGGCGCTCGGGACGAAGATCCCTTCGATCTTCGGCGCCACAGTGTTCGACCTCGGGCACGCCGCCACTCTTGCGTGGCAGAGCAACGGCGTCGACGACGAGGGACACGCCGTCCGCTACCCGATCAACCAGATCGACCCCGAGACGGCGCTGAGCGGAACCGGTGTCTCCGGCCCTGAGACCCTGCTGTGGCTCACACTATATCCACTCTCGGTGGGCGGTCAGCTCGATAACACCGGCCGCGCATTTCGCTGGACCGTCGGCAATCAGCCAGCGGGACGCAGATGGCGATCGATTCGCACGGTGCTGTCGCCGAGCGGGGCAGATATCTCCCACGCCGAGAACCTGGAATTCTGGGCGCAGATTCCCAAGAACAGCGGCCAGAAGGAGCCGATCCTTGTTTTCGACTTCGGGGACATCTCCGAGAACTCGGTAACCTTCGGGCCCGATACTCTGATCATTCGTCGTGGAGCTGGCGGCCAGATCGACACGACATATCGCGGCAAAAAATTTCAGGGACTCGACCGGCTCGATAGCGAGCGTGACCCGTTTTCGCGCGCGTTCAACGTCGCTACCAACGACAACGGACTTGCCGGCGACATCGTCGACACCGTCATCGTCGTAGTCGACACCATTCCCGGCAGCGCGCCGACATCGGCGCTGTATCGTTTTGTCCAAACCTGCCAGGGCGGATACGGTCAGCTGCAGATTCTCGGGGATACCAGGACCAACTGCACAGTCCACAACAACCGGCTCGACGAAGAAGACATAGACATCGACAACGTTCTGAATCTCACCACTGCGGAGCAGAACCAGGAGCAGTGGCAGCGTTACGTTGTCAATCTCGGCGATCCCGCGAGAGTGGCGCGTCTAGGAGTCTGCAGCATCCCGCCCCAGCTTGCGGGTCACCCACCGCGTGTGGTCCGCGACAGCGTCTGCTGGAAGCTTTTCCGGATCCCGTTCCGCTCGCCCGACGATTCGCTCGGTCGCCCTCTCCTGCGGCGCGCTCGCGCACTCCGCATCACCATGATCTCGGCGACGTCTCTCGGCGACGAGGAATTCAGCACAGTTCCTCTTGCCCGACTCCGCCTTACAGGCGCGCCGTGGCTCAAGGTCAGCGACCGGACCCTCCGCGGTATCGCCGGTGATCAGACGTCGACGGGCTCGGTGCAGGCCGGCGTGGTGGGCACCCAGGATCAGAACATACGGACGGGGATCTCCTACGAGTCCCCGCCGGGAGTCACGGATGCGCCGACGAGCAAGACGGTCGCGTATCAGCCCGGCCGCGTGCAGATCAACGAGCGGTCACTGCGACTCACCGCTACAGATCTCAATGTTCTCGACCGCGCGGAAACGTATTACCGATTCCCCGAGGGAGAAAAGAACTTCATGAGCTACAAGCAGCTGCGCGTCTGGGCGCGCGGCGTGAGTAGCGGCTGGGGTGACGGCGGCGACCTGCAGTTCTACATCAAGATCGCGCGCGACGACAACAATTTTTACATGTACCGAACGCCGGTGAACTCCGGCGCGAAAAAGGACGCGTGGCTGCCCGAGGTGAACGTAGACTTTGCCCGCTTCTTCGCCCTCCGCGCGGCGATTCAGAACGCTTACCTCCAGAACACGACGCGAAATACCTGCACCGGCATTGATTCGGTCCTGATTGCGAACACCCCGCTCCCCGCAGGCGCTACGCCGGCGGGGCGGTTCGCGGCGTGCGACAGCGGCTACGTCGTCTACACACTGGATCCGGGAACGAGTCCGCCGAACCTCGCCGCCGTGCAGCAGCTCGCGGTCGGTATGCTGCGTCTTCCCGCCACGGGCGGGTCGGCTCCAGTCATCCCTGGCGATACTCTGGAGCTGTGGGTGGACGACATTCGCCTCGCGGGCGTGGTCAACGAAGCGGGTTTCGCCGGCCAGGTGGGGCTTACCATCGCGGCAAGCGATTTTGCCGACATTCGCATCAATGCCAGCAGGCGCGACGGCAATTTCCGCCAGCTCGCGGAGTCACCGTCGTTTCTGACCGACAACGATTGGAACGTGAGCTCTGCGTTCCGCCTCGAGAAGTTTCTGCCCGCGCGGTTCGGTCTCGCGATCCCGTTGTCCGTGAACTATACGTCGTCCTCGCAGCAGCCTTTCTACGTCTCGCAGTCCGACATTCAGGCGGACGCGGTCGAAGGTCTGCGCACGCCACAGTCGGCGGCCACTTCGGTCAGTTTGAGCATACGTCGTACGACCCAATCGACCGGCTCGATCTGGTCGCCGTTGCTCAACAACTTGTCGCTCAGCTCCGCGTATACCGCGGGCATGTCGCGCAGCGAGTATCAGGACGGGCGCGCCAAGAACTTCATCGTCGGGCTCGACTTCAATCTTTCCCGCGCACTGCTGCCCAACCTCGCGCGGTGGTCGCCTACCGAAATCCACATCACCAGCGCGTACACCAATGGCCATGACGATCGCATCTCGTACCTCAAGCCGGCCTTCGCGCTCGACGATACCGCGCAGCGAGTGAAGGGCCGCACGCGCAACTGGCGTAACGGGGGCAGTCTCGTCTTCAAGCCGTTCAAGGCCGCTTCGGTGCATTGGGATCTCACGTCCATACGTGACCTCCGCGGCTACGGATCGGATTCTCCGCTGGGACTCATTGCCACCGGCGATCGCGACCGGCTATTAGGCGCGGATGCCGGCCTCGAGCGGGAGCGGGCGATGCAAACCGGGATCAACATCTCGCCTCCCATCACGTCATGGTTCCGGCCGCGCCTCGACTTCGGAACGTCGTACAACATGCTGCGCGATCCGAATACCCTCAGCTTTGCGCTGGAAGGAGACAGCACCGGCGACCAGAGGATTCCGCGCCGAATGGGTAACTCGCAGACGACGACCGCGGGCCTCACCCTCGATCTGCCGCGAGCGGTAAGGCTACACACCGATAGCGGCAGCTTTCTGAGAGGCTTCCTCGGCGGATTTCAGCCCATCGACGTCAACTTTAACCGCAGTCTCCTTTCGGTATATGACGGTAGCGCCGTACCGGCGTCGCTCGCTTACGAGCTCGGAATTGGTGGAGTGAGCACCTTCCGCGAAATCGGCAGCGAGCCTGCAACCGCCGTCGGTCTCGTCACCCAGTTCTCCTTCACCGAGTCGATCAATCTCCCACTCGGCGCCAACCTTGCCGGGCGGTATCAGCGTATCAACACCCGGAACTGGACACTCCGGGAAGACCAGGGGCACGAGATCGTAGATGGTACGCAGGTCATCTTCCCCGACCTTGCCCTGCGATGGACGGGGCAGCCCGTCGAGCTCAAGTCTATCATCTCCAGCATCGGCCTTAACGCCAGGATGCTTGAGACCCACCAGTTGAACGGGACGCAACCACTCGCTGGTCAGGATTTCGACGATCGGGGTAACATCCGCGTTCGGACCTACCCCCTAAGCGGATCCGTCATTTTTGCCGGGGCGCGTCCACTCGCGACCACTGTGGGGTACTCCGTGACGAAACAGCTCGATGTCAAGCCGGGTTTGTCCAGCAATGGCGACAACTCCGATTTCAGTGTCGATGTGTCAAAGCCATGGAAACTGCCCAGCGACTGGAACGCGAGAAGCGATTTGCGAACGCGTGTGAGCTATCAGAAGAGTCAGGGGCAGAATTTCGTCTTCAACCCGAATGTGTTCAGCAAAGAGAGCAGATTGACCGACAACGGCCGCCACGCATTCAGCATGAGCGCGGACACAGATGTAGCTGAAAATCTGTCATCCAGCTTTGTCGTCTCGCGCGTGGAGAGCTTCGACCATAACCTTAACCGTCGTTTTACCCAGACCGTGATCAGTGCCGTGATGCACCTGCAGTTTTACGCCGGGGACTTCAAGTGAGATCGATGCTGCTCATTTTGGCCATTTGCTTTTTTGTCGGATGTAAAGGCGACGCGAAAGAGGGAAGCGCGGCGCAAAGGAGCCCGGCTTCGGCTTCGGCCGCGACTTCGACTTCGGCCACGACTTCGACGGGCTTCAGTGGAAGCGCCGCTTACGGCTACGCGAAGACACAGTTCGATTTTGGGCCGCGCGTGCCGGGAACACCTGCCGCTCAGAAGGCGGGCGACTGGATCATCGCACAGATGCGCGCGCGGGCCGACACCGTGATCGTTCAGAAATTCACCTACACGACTGCCGATGGGAAGAAACTTCCCCTCCGCAACATCCTGGCGCGCTTCCGCCCGGAGCTTTCCCAGCGGGTGCTCTACATGACCCACTGGGATTCGCGGCCAATCGCCGAATCCGCGGCCACGGACTCGGAAAAGAAACTGCCGACCCCAGGCGCCAATGACGGAGCTTCGGGCGTGGGAATGTTCATCGCCCTCGGCGACGTCCTTAAACGAACGAAGCCCAACGTCGGTGTGGACCTGCTTTTCACGGACGGTGAGGACTACGGTCAGTTCGGACCGCCCGAAGTGGACGTGCTCATCGGCTCCAAGTATTTCGCCAGCCACCTTCCATCGCCCGGCTATAAGCCGCTGTATGGAATTCTCTGGGATATGATCGGCGACAGGGATCTACGTATTCCGTACGAGATGAACTCCTTCCAGCAGGTTCCCGAAGTGGTTTCCCGGGTTTGGCAAACTGCAGCGGACCTCGGATATGGTGACGTTTTCGTCCAGGAGAGTGGGGGACTCATCACCGATGATCACATTCCACTGCTGAACGCGGGCCTGAAGGTGATCGACGTGATCGATCTGGTTTACGCCCCTCATCACACGCCGCAGGACACAATGGACAAGATCTCGGCGAAATCGCTGAGCATAGTTGGAGATGTCGCGACCGCCCTGGTGACGCGCAAATAAATGAAAGGGAAGCTGACGGTCCTCATGATCACCGCCTTCGTGGACATGCTGGGCCTGGCGATGATCATCCCGCTGCTTCCTTTCTACGCCACTAAAATGGGGGCGTCGGCTACGATCGTTGGCGTGCTCATCGCCGCGTTCTCGATCGCGCAGCTCGCCAGCGCCCCGCTATGGGGACGGTTCTCGGATCACTACGGACGGCGTCCCGCGCTTCTTGCCGGCCTTCTCGTCTCCGCCGTCGCTTACGGCATTTTCGCCTATGCCAGCACGCTTTCCCTTCTGCTCCTGTCGAGGATCGTGCAGGGGTTCGGCGGCGGCACCATCGGCGTTGTGCAGGCGTATGTCGCCGACGCCAGCGACCCAAACGATCGCGCAAAAAGCCTTGGCTGGCTGTCAGCCGCAACGAGCCTCGGCGCAGTCGTCGGGCCGGCGATCGGTTCCGTCCTCATTCGCTGGGGCCACCACGCTCCTGGAATCGCGTCGGCGATTTTCTGCGTTCTCGTCAGCGTATTCGCCGCGATTTATCTGCGCGAATCGAAGGACGACACTCCGGTTTCCAGCGAGCACGAGGTCGTCGCACAGACCGGTTCCGGCGCTGTCTGGAGCGTCATCGCGCATCCAAGGGATCCGGCGCAGCGTCTGATCTGGATTTACGCCATCGCTATCGGCGGCTTCTACGGCACTGTACCCACGCTTCCGCTCATTCTCGCGGACCGTTTGCCGATAACCGAAGCGAACGTTGGCTATTTCGTGATGTATCTCGGAGGAATGGGTGTTTTCGTTCGCGCGGGAATACTCGGGCGCATGATCGAATGGCTCGGTGAAGTCAGGCTCACCCGACTGGGACTCGTCCTCCTTTCAGTCGGACTGGCACTGGTCGCGGCGGTGCACTCTTACCTGACGTTGCTCGTCGCACTGACGCTCATGCCCCTGGGAACCGCGTTCGTCTTTCCGTGCGTCACTGCGATGCTCTCGCGTGTAGTGCCGAAGCGGCACCGTGGACTCTATATGGGTGTCCAGCACACCTTCGGCGGCGTGTCGCGTGTGGTCTTTCCGCTGGCGGCCGGCGTTGCGATGGACCACCTGGGACTTGGATTTCCCTTTATCGTCGCCGGTGTGCTCGTGCTGTTCACACTGCTGCTGACCGCCTCGATGGAGAATTACGCCACCACCCGCGCGGCTCCGGTAACGTAGAAGTCTCGAAGTTCGATAGGGTCGGGTCATGCCGACTCCTGCCGAACGTAAGGCACTCGTCTTTTTTTCCGCCGTTATCGCTCTGGGTGCGTCCACCAGGGCCTATCGCGCACTGCGCAGCCGCTCCCCGGCCGATCTTCACTCGCGATCTGCTCTGGAACTGCAGATAAAAGCCGCAGATTCGGCTCGCCGCGCCGGCTTCCACAAGGGGAAGCGCGATCGAGCGCCGAAGTCTCCGCCGAAGCCCACCGGCCCGGTCGACATGGACATCGCGGGCGCCGAAGAAATCGAGTCGCTTCGTAACATCGGACCGGCCCTCGCCAGGCGGATCGTGGCCGACCGCGATTCCTTCGGACCTTTCGGCTCCATGGACGGATTATCACGAGTCAAAGGCATCGGACCTTCTATAGTAGTAAAACTCGGCTCAAGCGTAACCTTCTCGCTTGTCCCGCGTCCTACCAACACAGTCATATCCAGGCGATCCGAACTGCCAAAAGCACGCAGGAAGCCTCACCGGAGGGACACCAGTCCTTGACAGCTCCTGCCGCTAAAACGCCGAGGCTAGGCGACCTGCTCCTGAGAGAAGGGCTGATCACACAAGATCAGCTCAATAAGGCTCTTCAGGAGCAGCGACACAACGGCACCCGCGTCGGCTATAACCTGGTCAAGCTCGGTTTTGTGAAGGAAACCGACCTCACCCGGATGCTCGCGCGGCAGCACAAGATGCCAGCCGTCGACCTGACCAAGTTTCAGGTGGATGGCCGCATTGCGAAGCTGATTCCCGGTGAGCTCGCCCTCAAGCACAACGTTCTGCCGCTCAAGCGTGACGGCCGTACACTGACCATCGCGATGTCCGACCCGGCTACGATGTCCGTCCTCGACGACATCAAGTTCATTACCCGGCTCGACATCTTCCCGGTCATCGCCGGCGAATTCACGCTCCGCAACGCTATCGAGAAGTTCTATTCGTCGGGCGAAGCGCAGATGGAGAATCTGCTAGCCGAGATCGATGACGACGATGACATCGAGATCCTCGAAAGCGAGAACGAGAACGAGCTGGCGGGACAGGCGCTCGTAGACGAAGCGCCCGTCGTAAAACTCATTAATGCCATCATGACCGATGCCCTGAAGAAAGGCGCCTCGGACATACACTTCGAATGCTTCGAGAAGGAGCTCCGCGTGCGTTATCGCATCGATGGAGCCCTGCAGGAGATCATGAAGCCGCCGATCAAGATGCGGCCCGCCCTCATCTCCCGCTTCAAGATCATGGCGAGCCTCAATATCGCCGAGCGTCGCGTACCGCAGGACGGCCGCATCAAGCTGAAGATCGGCAACAAGGTCATCGACTTCCGCGTCTCGACGCTGCCAACGCTGTTCGGCGAAAAGGTCGTGCTCCGTATTCTCGACAAGGGCAACCTGTCGCTCGACCTCGGTACCTTCGGCATCGAGCCTCGCGCCGAGCGCGAGCTGATGGAAGCGATCTCCAACCCATATGGAATGGTGCTCGTCACCGGTCCGACGGGTTCCGGTAAGACGACCACGCTGTACTCGGCGCTGTCCAAGATCAACAACATCGACGTCAACATCATGACGGCGGAAGACCCGGTCGAATACAACCTCTTCGGCATCAATCAGGTGCTGGTGAGAACGGAGATCGGGATGACCTTCGCTGCCGCACTGAAGGCGTTCCTGCGTCAGGACCCCAATATCATCATGTTGGGAGAAATTCGAGACCTGGAGACGGGTGGCATTGCCATCAAGGCCGCGCTTACCGGTCACCTCGTGCTCTCGACGCTGCACACCAACTCGGCGCCTGAGACGGTGACTCGTCTTATGGACATGGGCATCGAGCCGTTCAACGTCGCGTCGGCTCTTAACCTGGTGCTCGCGCAGCGACTCGTGCGCCGCGTCTGCAAGAACTGCGCGGAAGCATACAAGATGGATGACGCCGAGATTTCAGCAGCTAAAGTCGAAGGTCTGACTCTCCGTGACATGCACTTCACCGACATGGCGCTCAGCGACGCCAAAGGAAGAGCGAGTGAAGCGGCGAAGCCTTTCATGGAAGCGATCACGCTCGACACCATGATGAAAGACCTTCCGATCTTTCGCGGCAAGGGCTGCGAGCAGTGCGAGGGATCAGGACTTCGCGGACGTCAGGGACTCTACGAAGTGCTGAACATGACCCCACGGCTCAGGAAGCTCATCATGCAGAGCGCCGGCGCGGCGGAAATCCAGAAAGCAGCCATTGAGGAGGGCATGCTGACCCTCCGCATGGATGGCTGGCTCAAGGTTCTAAAAGGCATCACCACACTCGACCAGGTTGTCCGTGAAACGGCGGCCGATGCTCAACACAGTCACTAATAGCCGATGACTTTACCGTTCATAGACACGTCGTCACCGTCCGGACCGCCAAAACCGCAGGGCGGCCTGAATCTCCGCACGTTGCTCGAGGAAATGGTTTCTCGCAACGCGTCCGATTTGCACATCGTCGCCGGCGAGCGTCCGAAGCTGCGCGTCGATGGCGACATCACTAATGCCTCGTTCGATACCGAGCTGACGCCGAAGGACACGCTCCAGATCGCGTATTCGGTCCTGACCGAGCAGCAGAAGAAGCGCTTCGAGCTCGAGGACGAGCTCGACTTTTCGTTCGGAATTCAGAACCTCGCCCGTTTCCGCGGTAACGTCTTCAAGCAGCGCGGATGCGTCTCGATGGTCGTGCGACAGATCCCATTCATGATCAAGACCTTCGATCAGCTCGGCCTGCCAGGCTCTATCGCCAAGATGGCGGAGAAGCCCCGCGGTCTGGTGCTCGTCACGGGTCCCACAGGCTCCGGTAAATCGACGACCCTCGCCGCCATGATCGACAAGATCAACCGCGAGCGTAAGGGACACATCATCACCGTCGAAGACCCGATCGAATTCATCCACAAGCACCAGAGCTGCATCATTAACCAGCGCGAGATCGGCAGCGACACAAAGTCGTTCGCCAACGCCCTCAAGTACGCGCTGCGTGAAGACCCAGATATCATCCTCGTCGGTGAAATGCGCGACCTGGAAACGATCGCCGCCACACTGACGATCGCCGAAACAGGTCACCTCGCCTTCGCGACCTTGCACACGAACTCCGCCGCTGAAGCGATCAACCGCATCATCGACGTCTTCCCGTCGCACCAGCAATCGCAGGTCAGAGCTCAGCTGGCATTCGTGCTGGAAGGAATCGTGACCCAGACGCTATTGCCAAAGGCTACTGGCCGCGGTCGCGTAATGGCGGCAGAAATCCTGGTGGTCACACCCGCGATCAGAGCGCTGATCCGCGACGACAAGGTTCACCAGATCTATTCGTCTATGCAGGCCGGTAAGAAGTTCGGCATGCAGACGTTGAACGATGCGCTGTACCAGCTCTACATGGCTCGCGAAGTCACGGCGGAAGAATGCCTCCGCGTCAGCGGCGATCCAACGGAGTTCCAGCGCATGATTGGCCAGCTTCCAACGGACGACGATGGAAGCGGCAAGCCCGGCGCCCCAAAACCGGCGACGGGACGGCCCGCAACGGGCTCACCGGTCCGACGTTAGGAGAGGTTTAGTCAATGGCTACGTTTACTTACACGGCGAGAGCGTTCAACGGAGATCTTCGCACCGCGACGATCGACGCCGCTTCGCGCGATGACGTAATTGCACAGCTCAGGAAGCAGCGGCTCAGTGTCGTCAAGATCGACCAGGACGCCGCCAAGAAGATCGGGCGCGGCTCCATCAAGACCCGCGACGTGGTCATCTTCACCCGTCAGTTCTCGACGATGATCAACTCGGGTCTGCCCCTCGTGCAGGCTCTCACGATTCTCGCCGACCAGACGGACAATAAGGCGCTCGCGGAAGTCACCAAGAAAGTGGTCTTCGACGTGGAGTCGGGTAATACGGTTGCAGACGCCCTGTCCAAGCACCCGCGCGCATTCACGAATCTGTACGTGAACATGGTCGCCGCCGGTGAAGCTGGTGGTATTCTCGACACCATTCTCATGCGTCTGGCGACGTTCCTTGAAAAGAACGACGCCCTGGTGAGAAAGGTGAAGGGCGCGATGATCTATCCAGCGGTCATCATGAGCGTCGCCGCGATCGCGGTCGTCACGCTGCTCATCTTCGTCATCCCGGTCTTCGAGAACATGTTCTCGTCCGTCGGCCTGGCGCTGCCGCTCCCGACCCGTATCGTCATCGGTGCGTCCCGCTTCCTGAAGGGCTACTGGTGGATGGTCGGCGCCGTAATCATCGTCGTCGTGTACGCGTTCAGGAAATACAATGCGACGTCGAACGGCAAACTTGTTGTCGACCGCTTCCTGCTGAGGATGCCCGTGCTTGGTGACGTCCTCCGCAAGTCCGCGGTGTCGCGTTTTACGCGTACGCTTGGCACGCTGATCAGCTCCGGCGTCAGCATCCTTGAAGGACTCGAGATAACGGCCAAAACGGCCGGTAACCGCGTAATTTCGGACGCGATCATGATGTCGCGCTCGTCGATCGCCGGCGGTGACACCATTGCCCAACCCCTTCAGAAATCGAAGGTGTTCCCACCGATGGTCATCTCCATGATCGCCGTCGGTGAGCAGACCGGTGGTCTGGACGAAATGTTGTCCAAGATCGCCGACTTCTACGACGAAGAAGTCGACGCAGCAGTGAGCAACCTGCTCTCACTGCTCGAGCCGATCATGATCGTCTTCCTCGGCGTCATCGTCGGAGGCATGGTCGTGGCCATGTATCTCCCGATCTTCGACATGATCAACGCCGTACAGTAAAACAACGTGCAAAAAAAAATGGCCAGCCGATGAGGCTGGCCATTTTTTTTGCTTCATACTAGAACATGAATCCGACGGTGAGCGGAACGAAGCTTAGAGTGCCGCCATTGACGTTGACGCTGTGGTAACGTGCTTCGACGAACGTCTCGAAGCTCGTGCTCAAAGGCAGCCTGACACCGCCGCCGACGTTCCAGCCGAATTCGTTGGTCGCTTCGCTGCTGGTTCCACCGATATCGGCGCTTGGGCGGTAGAGGCCTACACCGCCGATGATGTACGGTGAAAAGCCTACTCCCAACGGCAAACCATAGGTGAGGTTTCCCGTGAATGCAGGGATGTTGATGCTCCCGTTCGCGCCGTTGTTGAATCCGAACTGATTCCAGGCTGC
The DNA here is from genome assembly GCA_036514115.1 of Gemmatimonadaceae bacterium. GTDB lineage: Bacteria > Gemmatimonadota > Gemmatimonadetes > Gemmatimonadales > Gemmatimonadaceae > UBA4720. Next base: position 20,536 of record DATBXT010000115.1, on the reverse strand, counting down.
TTCGGCGCGAATGCCGATTGGCATCATCACCGGCTTCACGCCGACTGCAACGGCGATGTTATAGCCGGTGTTCGTTGTGTTGCTGAGATCTCCCGTTGGAAACGCGATACCGCCCGACGCTCCGATCTGGAAGGGATTATTCGATTGGGCCTGCGCCGCCGAGACGACGGTGATGCCCGCGAGTGCGATTATGGAAAGAATGCTGTTCTTCACTATTGCTCCAATCTCTATGTGATTGTTGACACCCGCCGTGCTACCCCCACGGCTCGTTGTGGTTCTGTGGGGGCAGCCGCAAGGAGAATTCAGGCGGGAACCTGTTCGGTCCGCGGCAGTAGCGCGCCGGTTTGACGAGCTCTGCCGTGCCGAGCCGCTGATTGGCGGCGCTAACCTTCGAGAGCACCTGTCGTGCCGAAGAACGCTCGGCGATGAAGGAAACCGCTAGGCGGCCGCTGTTTCGCCCAGCTCGACCCGCGTGGTTTCGTCGTCCGGACGTTCTCCGAGGAACTCGACCCACTGCTTCTTGAGTGTCGGGTAGTGTTTGGATGCTTCTACCAGGTCGATGAAGCAATCGATCGTAGACTCGAACCACTTCTGTAGCTTCGCATCGGCGATGCGCCCACTTTCGTCGAACGCACGATGCGCCTGCGCCAGCGCAAACATGTCGGGGTAAGTGCGAGCGCCGAGATGTTCCAGCGGTTGGCGCAACGCCCACAACCCGACTTTGCCGCCTGTCATCGATGGCGATGCCGCCATCAGGAAAGCCTGCTTTCCGTTGAACGGCTGAGGCCGGAATCGCGAGGCCCAGTCGATGGTGTTCTTCAAGACGCCGGGCATCGACGCATTGTACTCGGGAGACGCAATCATGAATCCGTCTACGGAGTTGAGCGCGTCGTGCAGAGCCTGTGCGCCCGAAGGGATGCCCGCCGAAGTTTCCACGTCCATGTCATAGGAAGGACACTCGAACTGGGCCATCGTTGCCCGTTCAACTGTGGCGCCTTTTTGCTTCGCGACAGAAGCCGCGAGCGTCGCCAGCTTGTCGTTCATCGATCCTTCGCGCAATGACGCCGCAAAAACGAGCAGGCGAACCGAACCGCGCTTCTGATCTTCCATGTGACTCCTCACCGTAACCGCGCCACGCGCGAAGTTTGTGCGCTAGCGGTGAGGCAATTCGCGCACCTTGCTCGGTCCGCCCGGCCCGAGTCCCGCGCCCTCGATGCATGCGCCGAGGTCCCGAGGGTGATCGGATTGACAGGCGCGCGCGCGGGATGCCGGGTCTGCGAAGAACCCCGCGATCTGCAATCCGATCCCGTCCCAGCATTGCGCGCGGCCTTCGCCGTCCGGCAGCGCCCGGCAGAAGGCAATGCCGCGGGGAAGCTCGCTGGGTGCGTAGGCGAGGTGGCGGACCGCGCCCTGATAGCAGTACGGACGACCGGGCTCTGAGGTGCGATCGCATCGCTTGAGAATGCCCGCGTACTGGAACGCGGCCGAGCCGGATGCGTTTCTGCCAAGTCCAACGTAGCATGCCCTCACCAGATCCGTGGCTCCGGCCCGATCGCAGACGGCGGCGGCTTTGACATAGTCCTGTTTCACCGCGGGGAGGATGAGGTCTGCCTGGAGCTCATAGCACTCGTGACGATAGCGGTTGGGGATGGCGTCGCACGGATACTGAAGATCCTTCGCGTTGAATAGGATCACACCCTTCGCGGGCATCGCATGGCGGTGCATCCCGTATTTTCCTTCGCCGAACAGCTGCATCCGCGCCGCCATATTGTGTTCCATGAACACGCCGCTGTAGCAGCTCCGTTGATCCCACTCGGATGAGAGGCGATCACAATCGCCGAGCGCACCAGCGGCGTCGTATCCGTGATACATCATGAGCCCATGACCGGTCCCGTGCAGACAATCGTACAGCCGAAATTGTTCCCGCGTTCCGCGGAAACCGTCGCACGGCGCCACCAGAACGCTCTGAGCAATCGGCATCCCGATTCGCGCGTCGAAATACCTTTGCAGGATCCCGTGATAGCAACCCGACTGGTAGCGGTCGTCGCACTCGGAGAGCAGCGCCGTAGCGGTTCTCGGAGTAGATCGAACCGCGTAGCCCAGCGCGTGCGCCAGCGGATGCGCGAGCAATATCAATGCGGGCTGACTATGGATGATGCGATCGAGAGAGCCCATCGCCAACGCTATGTTCCCCGCCGATGACAGTGCGGCGAGGGCGTCCCCGATGCACGTCGAGTAGTCGTCGATGGAGGGCTGTGCACGAGGACCGCATGCTTGGAGGAGCGAATCCGCGACGACGCCCGAGTCGCCAACCACCCGCGTCGGCCGCGTAGGTGCCGTCGCAAGAGTATCCACCTGTGTAGCGCCCATCCCGTGGTGGCTTTCGTGCTGGGCGCGTGATGTTCGAGGGAGCAGTGAAAGCGCAATCAATAGTCCGAATACGAATCGGGACCACCCCTCGCGTATCAGCACTTGTTGCATGGTTCCAGATGGACCGGATCGATCTTGGAATTTCACGCGCGCCTGCTCTGCGGCCGCGCTATCCGCCAGAACGCTAGGCGGGGTCGAGGCTCAAGCTGCGATTGAGGGCGGTCGCGACATAAACCATGTCGATGGTCTTCAGGAACTCGTGGAACGGCGGCGGCGCGCGAAACGCCATCCGGCCGCTTGAGTCTTCCCACACCGTTACCACCAGGCCACTCATGTCCGCGGCTAACGCACTGCGTTGAAATGCTTCCTGGATGCGAGCCTGTTCCGTCGGAGAGCGCATTGCAAAGGAACGATCGACCGGCACGATGATCAGGTCCTGACCGTTGTGTCGGAGGTAGGCGACCTGAAATGTCGGCATCGCGTCCGCGTGCTTCGCAGCTGCTTTTCCCATGTACCATTACGCTTCCACCACGATGCAAGCCAGTCAATGTCGATTCTATATCTCTTAATGTAGGTTTTCTATCACTTCGATTGTGCGTCTTCCACAACAAGCGCGCGGCGCTACCTTCACGCAATGCGTGGAATTACGGTGACCGTGCTCGGGATTTTTCTCCTCGGATGTTCCGAGTCTCCTCTTCGAAACCACAGCTCTGCGCGGGGCGGCACGGTTGTCATTTCGGCGCCGGAGGATCCCGGAAGTCTCTTTCCACCGTTTGCGGAGTCAGTTACGGCGAAGCAGATCAGCGAGCAGGTCTACGACTACCTCGCCGACGTCGGCCCGACAATGGAGACGCGCGACGAAAAGGATTACCGCCGGGAGCTGGCCGACAGCTGGCAGTGGTCGTCTGATTCGCTAAGCATCGCTTTTCATCTCGATCCGCGCGCAAAATGGCACGACGGGATCAAAGTGACCGCAATGGATGTCCGGTTCACTTTCGATCTAAATAAGAACCCGGCGCTCGCCGGAAGATACACCAGCTCTCTCAACAACATCGACTCTGTTACGACTCCAGATGTCGCCACCGCTGTGTTCTGGTTCCATAGTCGTCTGCCGACGCGGTTCCTGGATGCGGCTGCGCAGCTGCTCATCCTCCCGGCTCACCAGCTCAGTGGTATTCGGCCCGAGAAATTTCGTGACACCACGCCGCCCCCTCCCATCGGTAGCGGCCGCTTTCGCCTCAGGCGATGGGACCGGGGCACCTCGGTCGAGATTGTCGCCGACACCGGTAATTATCGGGAGCGGCCACACCTTGATCGCGTCGTATGGAGCATCGCTCCCGACCTCGCCACCGCCGTAACCAGGCTCAAGCTCAACGAAATCGATTTTCTGGATGGCCTTCGGCCGGATAATATGGCGGAGGCTGCGCGATCGCCCAATCTGCGAATCATGACCGCGCCGACGATGGACTACGCATTTCTGCGTTTCAATTTGCGGGATCCGGCGATGCGTGGACGCCCGCACCCGTTGTTCGGCGACCGCCAGCTGCGACGCGCCATCACGATGTCGCTCGATCGTCAGACGCTGCTGCGAAGTGTGCTGGACACGTTTGCCGTCGTACCCTCCGGGCCGACAGTAAGGGCGTTCACTTCCACGGATCCGGAGCTCGCTCAAATCCCATTCGACTCCGTGCGCGCCGCCGCGATTCTGGATTCATTGGGTTGGGTTCGGCGCGCGGACGGATTGCGGGCTAAGGGACGTCAGGAGCTCGCGTTCACCGTGCTCGTCCCCAGCTTCAGCCCCAACCGGGTGAGGATGGGAGTTCTGCTGCAGGAAAAGCTGCGACAGGCGGGGATGCGAGTGACGATCGACAAGCTCGAACGCGCCGCTCAGGTCGCCAAAGAATCAAAAGGTGACTTCGATGCTTCGCTCGACAATTGGTCGATGCCCTCCAGTCCCGATGCTACCCGGGATGCCTGGACCACCACTGGCGTCGGCAACCACGGTGTCAACTACGGTTACTACATCAACCCGCTTTTCGACGCCCTTCTCGACACCGCTCTGGCTTCAGATCCCGAGCACGCCCGTCAGCGATTCACCGCTGCGTACTCGGTAATCAACGACGATGCGCCCGCGATCTGGCTTTATGAACCCCGAAAGATCATCGGCGTTAACAGACGCGTTAAGATGGCTCAAACGCGTCCCGATGCCTGGTGGTTCTCCCTCTCGGACTGGTCCGTTTCCGCTCCCCGCGGCGAATCGCAAAGACCGCCGGAATCGCGTTAACCCTCTCCTGCTCGGCTCAACCCCGTTCAGGTGACACAAAAACGCCCCTAGGGTGATACGAAACAGGTATTTCTAAAAAAAGGGTGGGGTGGCATTTTTGAGGCACCGACTACTCAATGAAGGCCCATGATCCGGCACCAGGTTTACTTCGACAGGCTTGGCTCCCTGCAAGAGGACAGCCCTTCGTGGCGGTCGGTTTTCGCAGGTTTATCGGTGCTCCGGCTCGTTGACTCTTACGTCGACACCGGCGCGTCGGTTGACCCGACGAACTGGGCGCAGCTGCACAATGTTCGCTCGGCCGTCGACAATGTGAGCAACGGGGATCCTGTCCGCGGCGTCCTCACGACCGTGCTCGAGGAGGCCACCAAGCGCGCGACAATCGACGAGGTCGTTTGCGCTTCACTCCTCCAGTACGGCCGTGCTCTCGATTACGAGGCGAGTTGGGGCTTGGCCGTGGATGTCTTTTCGACGGTCGCAAAACTCGCCCGACCTGAAAAGAATCCCCGGCTCGCCGTTGAAGCGAACATCCTCACGGGCGGGTCCGCCCGTCGAAACGGTGATTGGGAAATATCTGCCCGTGCTTACTCCCAGGCCGCCTACATCGCCGACACCGTTGGCGATCGTGAAGGCGTACTTAGGGTGCAAGTGGGCATTGCTAATACCTACCTCGCGAAGGGCAACTTTCCCCAGGCGCAGACCATTCTCGACGACGTTATCATCCAGTCGCAAGATCGCGCTGTCTCTCACGTCCACGCGACCGCCCTTCATAGCCGCGCAACTCTTGCCGGCCAGCAGGGCAACTACGCTGAAGGGCTGAAGCTTGCCCATCAGGCACTTGGCCTCACCCACGACCCGGCCGAGCGTGATCAAGTGCTCGAAGATATTGGGGTAATGTTTACCTGGCTCGGGAGGTACGATGCCGCCCGCGATGCGCATTTGATCCTCGCCAACACGGCTCAGAGGAAGTTCGTGCGGTGGCTGTCGACGCTTAACCTCATGGAACTCGCGGGCCTTGATGGACACGAGCTTGCGTTCGATACCTATTCGCGAGAGCTTGCCCGGGAACCGCTCAGCCCCTGGCTCCGCGCGCACTATCTCCTCTTTCTCGGCGAGGGCTTTTCGCGCTTCGGCCGATTTGACGCGGCGGAAGACGCGCTCCGCGAAGCGTCCGTATTCGCCGAAGCGAATCAGATTCACCAGGTAGCCTTCAAGGCGCAATCTGCGCTTGAAGCGTTGCGGTCGACTCCCCCAGCCCCCGCGTTTGCGAAAGCAGCGCCGTGGGTGCCTGAAGAGGTCGATACCGTAATCCGAGCGATCTCGGATCTTCGCAAAGCGACGGTGGCTGCCTCAGCCTAGAGTTCGGGCAGCCACCCGTTCCTTCGCGCGCTTATTTGCCAACGCACGTCGACGATCCGGCGCCGACCGGGCAGCTCGCGTCATTGGTCGGAGCCGTCATGTCCGAGCAGGCCGCCAGCGCGGCTGAAACGATGACGGTGGCGGCGATAAGTAGGCGGCGGCGGATCATGTGAAACTCCTGGCAAGGGAAGTAAGGGTTGGTTGTCGCAGTACTACCGCTCAACGTATGACCCTAACTATTCCCCGAAATGCCATTTTCTTATCAGAAAATGTCTGTTTTCTATCACAAACAGCACTTTTCTTATCATTTAGCACTCGCGCGGCAGAGCCCTGTGCCCCAACTTTTATGATCATGCGCTCTTTCGCCCGTTGAGCGTCGCGGCGTTTCTGCCAGCACGCCTTCTCACGCACGTCAAGCACGTTTTCGCTGACGAGCCCGAACTCTTGATCGCGGCATCCTGGCAGGAGCTCGAGTCCTTCATTCGCCGAAAACCGGTAAGCGCTGTAGTTCTCGATCCCGCTGCCGATGGAACCATGAACGTCGGCGCGGTCGCAGGCCTGCTCAAGCGGTATCCCTCGTTGCCGCTGATTGCCTACGTGACGCTCCACGCGCCGCAGTTCGCTGCAGTCGCGCAACTAGGCCGCCTCGGATTGAAAGAGGTCGTCCTCCACCGCTTCGACGACGCACCGGAAGGGTTCAGGGAAAGGGTCGAACGCGCGGAAGGAAATGCGCTCACCCATGACGTCATTGATGCACTTAGGGACAGGCTGGCGCAGTTACCGCGTCAGCTCTCGCTCACCATCGAGAACCTGTTCGAGCAACCGCATCGTTACTCCAGCGCACTCGACCTCTCCATGGAGGCGGGCATTGCAGTGATAAGCGTATACCGGAACATCGACGGAGCGAGACTCGGCTCGCCGAAAAGGCTGGTCATCGCTGCCAAGGTATTGCGCGGGTTCGCGTATTTGCGGGATCCCGGCTACTCGGTGCTCGACGTGTCGATCAAGCTCGGGTACAAAACAGCCCGCATTTTCTCGCAACATTGGGTAGGAGTTTTCGGAGAGACCCCGGCTCGCGTGCGCTCCCGGCTTACCGATGAAGCCGCCGTCGAGAGCGTGCTAAAATGGGTTGGCGCTAACGGCGATGAGGGGATTCTCTCGATTGGGTCGGGTCATCCGCCCGGACGCAACAGCTCCCACCGACGTCGGCGCCGGAGACCGGAGCCGGGCTAATCCCACTGCAGGATCCCCTTCATCTCGTCCAGAATCGGGACGGCCGTCCCGGACTTTCGCGGGCTTTCAGGGTCGCGCCCTTCACCGGCCCGAACGAGGTCGCTCCAGAGATCAGCGAGCCGCACGGTAATCGGCTGAGCTTCATCCCCAAGCGACTCTATCGCAAGGGGATGCGGCCGTTCAAGATCGCCGATCTTCGGTGAAGACTTCCTGGAAGTAGTCATCGGTCTGGTGGCGGAGCACTGTCCGGTGGGTCAAGGCGATCGAAGGCAATTGCACCGCCCGCGAAAGCATTGACCAATATGCGACCATCACCCGCTACCCGTCTAGCGGCAACCAGATGCTCCAAAAACCATCGGCCTCTGTTCGTCCCCAGGTCGTCGTACCGGACTCCGTGTCCGCTTGACGAGGAATGGATAAACCGGCCGTTTCCAGCGTAAATGGCAACGTGGCTGATACGCCCGCCTTGTGTAAAGAGCATCAAGTCTCCAACAGCCATCGCGCGCGTCGAGGGTTCCACGCCGATGCCGGCGCCCGCCATCTGTCTGGACGTCCGCGGCAGGTCGACGCCCTGCATCCCGTAGACGTACTGCACGAACCCCGAACAATCGAAACCGCTGCGCGGCGACGTCCCGCCATATCGGTAGGGAACGCCGATGTACTGCTCCGCCGTCGGCACTACTCTGCGAGCGGCTCCGCTCGCAGAGGAAGTGCTGACCGGCCAGGTGGTGCGGGACGTTCGCGTTGGTCGCGGAGCGCTGGGTGGGGCGCTCGACGTGCGTCTTGGATAAGCTGCCGCGCGTGAATGTCCGCCTCCAAAGTGAAGACCGATTCCGACGCGGTACTCCACTCCCCGGACAAACTGCGAATCCGCGACGGTGGCCGCTGCCGCGAGCCGGCGCCAGCGGGCCTCACCGCTCACGGAGAGCACGTGTCCGAGGGCCAACTGCAAACCGCCTCCGTAGCCCCACGTTCGGATCGCATCGGTGAACTGAACGGGTCTGGCGCTGCTTTCCATGCCGAGGCCCACGAACGAGTAGGGCATGAAGCCCTCGCCGAGGCCGGCATTCACAGGTCCGAGCAAAAGGTCGGCGTTCGTTGCCCACACCAGATTGGACGGATTCTGGCTCGTTACTGTTCCTGGACTGGCTAGACTGGAGATACCAATACCCCCACTTCCTCGGATTCCGAGGTAGGGGGTACCGACGCTGAGCGACATCCCGCCGAGCGTTCTCGTGATCGGGTCGGCGTTCTCAATCGACCCGTAGAACCCGACACCGCCACTCACTTGGGCAGCCAAGGCAGCGGGCACCGCCAAATACGATAGGACTCCGGAGAGACCTACCAAGCGTCGCAGGTGATCCATAAGCGACTCCACTGAAGAGGTTGGGCGCCGTATGGGGCATTAGGAGTACCATCGAATGCCAAGTTCCTAACTTGTTGAAATACATGGGCTTGGCGAACTCAACCGTCTGACGCGAAGCCCAGCTGTCACCTTTCTGGGACAGATTCGGAGGTCAGGGGAACGATCGGGCGTAGGCGGGTAGGACCCGAGAAGAAATTGTTTCCGTGCTTAACGCACCGACCCGGTTAGCGGTCAAACGCATTTTGATCATCCGGTTTTCGGCGTTCCCTCGATGGTCTGGAGAGATGCGATGCCAACAATTCAATGGCGATCGATCATGGCGGTCCTGACTGCTGCACTCATCGTCGGGACCGGCACGTCCATATCCCCGCCATCGATCGGAACCGCCGTAGCTACCGCGTCAGCGAACATTGCGGGCGACCTGTCCGAGACCGGTCCGCATCTCGGCTTCGATACGTTCGCTTATCCCGGTGATGAGGCAATGCACGCGTGGCTGACCGCGGACAAACCGTATCGATGGGTCGGTTATTATCTATCCGCACCTTGCCATAGCGATGACTCATGGGAGGGAAAGCGCGATACCCTCTCCGATATGGGTTGGGGAATGGCCGTGATCTACGTCGGCCAGCAGACGTGGGGAAGAACGCCCGGGCAGAAAGTCGCTGTAACGCGCTACATAACCAGGCGCGTGAAGCAGACGGTGAAGACGAAGAGCGGCAAGCGGGTCACCCGCTATGTGAACAAGCGCGTGCCGGTAAAAGTGCTTCTGGTCCCTCGGGCTTCAGCAGGTTCGAGCTGCTCGGCGCAGTTCGTCAACGCCGAGCGGGGAGTGCGGGACGCGAACGATGCGATTGCCCGAACCGCGGCGGAAGGGTTCGCCAACGGCACAACCATCTTTCTGGACATCGAGCGGATGGAAACCGTTCCCAGGGCCATGCGCGACTATTACAACGCGTGGACGAAGCGCGTGCTCGAGGATGGGCGGTTCAAGCCCGGATATTACGCGCACAGCCATAACGCGGATGTGGTGTACCGCGATGTCAAACAGGTCCTCGCAGCGAGCGGGATTTCAGGCGATCCACCATTCTGGATTGCAAGCACTCAGGGCTTCGCAACTGACAAGGACCCTTCGGAAGTGGGTCATTCCTTCGCGCAGGTCTGGCAGGGGGTGCTCGACGTCGTCGAAACACACAACGGCGTGAGACTGCCGATCGATGTCAGTGTCGCGCAGTTGCCATCGCCCTCGGAAAATTACTCGGTCGGAGAGTAGCTGCTATTTCACGCGAGTGATGAAGTCTTCGCGGTGCGGCGGGCGAAACACCAAGTCCACAGCGAGCCAGGTCGTCTTGGCAAAAGGATAACAAAGAACCGCGCCAAGTATGGACAGTACCACCCCTCCATACTGCAGCGCATCCCATGGGGGATTCGGCCAGGTTACCACGACGACGACCAAAAATCCGAACGCGAGCAGGATTTCCACCGCGATCAGATTGAGTGTATACGCGCCGATGAAGTAGTCTGACTCACCGCGCTCGAGGAGAATTCCGCAATGTGGACACCGCTCCTTCATTTTGAAAAAGCCGGTGAATAGCCTGCCGTGGCCGCAGTTGGGGCAGCGAAGCAAAAGCGCTCGCCCGAAAAGCTTCCACGGTGACTGACGCGAGATGTCAGGGTGTTGCTGCTCGGACATGCGCGGGCGTTGGGGTGAGCCCAACCCCCGCGCACTTTCCAGGCCTTAGGGCTGAAGCACCACTTTCAGACACTCATCTTCCTTGTGATTGAAGATGTCGTATCCCGCGGCTGCATCTTCGAGCTTGATTCTGTGAGTGATGATGAAGCTCGGGTCGATGTCCCCCTTCTGAATGTGTTCGAGCAGCGGCTTCATGTATTTGTGCACATGACATTGACCCGACCGTATGGTCAACGACCGGTTCATCAGCGAGCCGAGTGGAAATTTGTCGTCAAACCCGCTGTATACGCCGACTATGGAGACCGTGCCTCCGTTCCTGCACGACATAATCGCCTGTCGAAGCGCCGGTATGCGATCGTTTTCCAGCCGCATTGATTGTTTCGCGCGATCGTAAAGCCCTTGCAGGCCTGGTGCGTGCGCTTCAAGACCCACGGCATCTATGCATGCGTCAGGGCCTCGTCCGCCGGTCAGCTCCTTCAGCGCTTCGAGAACGTTGGTCTCCTCGTAGTTGATCGTGATGTCAGCGCCTGCGCCTTCGCGGGCGATCTTAAGCCGATACGGTATTCTGTCGATCGCGATCACCGTTTCCGCCCCCAGGAGTCTGGCGCTGGCGATGGCGAATTGTCCTACGGGGCCACACCCCCAGACGGCGATAGTGTCACCGCGCTTGATACCGCACATCTCCGCGCCCATATAGCCGGTCGGAAAGATGTCGGACAGAAACAGAACCTGGTCGTCGGTGAGATCGGATGGGACCTTGAGCGGTCCAACGTCGGCAAAAGGCACGCGTGCATATTCAGCCTGTCCGCCGGCGAATCCCCCGAGCATGTGTGAGTAACCAAACACCCCGGCGGGCGAGTGGCCCATCATCTTCTCGGCAATCCACGCATTGGGGTTGCTGTTTTCGCAGAGTGACCAGAGATCGTTCTTGCAGCTCCAGCATTGGCCGCAGGAAATCGGGAAAGGGACAACCACCCGGTCTCCGGTCTTGAGGTTTTTCACTTTCTTTCCCACTTCCACGACCTCGCCCATGAATTCATGACCGAGGACGTCGCCATGCTCCATCGTAGGCATAAAGCCATTGAAGAGATGGAGATCGGAACCGCAGATCGCGGTCGACGTGATTCGGACGACGGCGTCACCGTCGTTAAGGATTTTCGGATCGGGGACGTCTTCCACTTTGATGTGCTTGGCGCCCTCCCAGCATGTTGCTCTCATTGTGTTGCCTCCATCTCGCTGCGGCGCGGGGGTCTTGCCGGATGCATTCCAGGAACTGCGCTCGCGTCCGATTTGGTGATTTCGCCGACTTCTATCAGCTGCTTGAATCGGCGAAGATCGTTTGAGAGCTGAGTCTTCGGGACGGCAGCAAAGACCTTTGCGATCTTCGCCCCGAGCGGTCCGCCTTTGGGCTTGATCTGGGAAACGAGCTCCACTTCCGTGCGGTCGCCCGATATCGACCGGAATCGAACGGTGCCGGTGTTATGAATCTCGGCGCTGTCGAGCGATCTCCATTCGATGACTTGGTTTGGTACGTCGTTGATCACCGTGGCATCCCACTCGACGGACATGCCGACGGGGGCTTTGATCTTCCAGTGCGCCTGATTGTTTCCGGTAATTTTCACGGAGTCCAGATTTTCCATGAAACGCGGATAGTTTTGCGGGTTCTTCCAGAAAGCGTAAACTTCCGCGACTGGCTTGTTGATCGTAGTGATGGCGCTGAGCATCTGAGTGCCGTCCACCATTTCGGGTGTCTTGTAGCTACCCTCATCGTGGGACGTGTGCTGGTCTACGCTCGGGGTTTTGTGTCGGGCATAGTCGACGCTACAGGCGATGTCCAGCGCCGTGACGGCGAGCACGGCGGCAGTCGCAGTCGCCAGCTTACCCTTATCGTTTGCTGAGTGTCTGGCGCGCGCCAGCGTGACGAGGTCGATGGTGTCGCCGAGCACCCGGTTCCACATCCAATAGGTAGGGCGCGGTCTCCCCAGAATACCGGCGCCTGCGATCAGCTCGCGCAGGCCGTACGCGCGCAGGAGGCCTTCGTATTCGTCTTCGTCGAGACCGCTGAGTCTGGCGACTGCTCGCGGAGCGAAGAGCTCGGCCAGTCCCAAGCCGATGCTGAACCAGCCGAGAGACTGAACGAGAGCGTTCTTCTCATGGCCGTGGGTCTCCGAGTAATGGCGGGGTACGTCCTTAAGCGATGCCTCGGCGCTCCGGCGCGTCTGGCCGTCCGTACGCCTTGCGACAGAAGAAGTCGTCCCGTTGCCTGATGATATTTCCTGTTGAAGTTCAGTGCCCATATCTGCCTCTGCTGCTTTCTCGTTTACAGTCAGATCCGAACGAGCCGCCGTGACTCGCGGGTGCTGACTGGTCGATAAACAGTTGGCAGACGACGTGCCCTCGCGGAACTCAGTCAGCGAGTAGCAGAAAAAAAATTTTACGGTTCAGTGTCCGCGAACCGGATGCGGCTGATACGGCTCCTCGAGAGCGCGGAGCTGTTCCGGATTGAGTGTCACCTCGAGCGCGCGGACGGCGCTTTCCAGGTGCTCGATCTTCGTCGCGCCGACGATTGGCGCCGCGACTCCAGGCCTTTGGAGCAGCCAGGCGAGAGCTACCTCAGAGGGGGCAACGCCGAGTTCAGCGGCCACCTTACGTCCGGCATCGATCACTTTGACATCAGATGGGGAGTCGTAGAGATCGACCGCGTACGTATCGCTGTCGGCGCGCGTGGTTCCGGTGCTCGGCGACGGCGTCGTCCTGGCCAGTCGTCCGCGAGCGAGAGGCGACCACGGAATAATGCCAATCCCTTGATCCATGCACAGCGGGATCATCTCCCGCTCCTCTTCGCGGTACACAAGGTTGTAGTGATTCTGCATGGAGATGAATCGAGCCCACCCATTTTTCTCGGACGTGCTGAGCGCGCGGGCCATCTGCCACGCATAGCCGGAGCTGGCGCCGATGTAGCGGACCTTTCCCTGGCGGACGAGGTGGTCGAGTGCGGCCAGCGTTTCTTCGATGGGGACGGTGCTCTTGAAGCGGTGAATCTGGTACAGATCGATTGTGTCGACGCCCAGGCGTCTGAGGCTCGCCTCGCATGCCTGCACGATGTGCTTGCGGGAGATACCGCCCATGTTGGGTCCGTCGCCCATTGGGAAATGGACTTTGGTGGCGAGAACGATCTCTTCCATCTTCGCCATCTCACGCAGCGCCCTGCCGGTGACCTCCTCGCTGACGCCCATCGAGTACATGTCGGCGGTGTCAAAGAAGTTGATGCCCAGGTCGAGGGCTTTCCTGAAGAACGGACGCGAGTCGACCTCGTCGAGGACCCAGGGACGCCATTTCGGAGTGCCATAAGTCATGCAGCCGAGGCAGATCCGGGACACCTCGAGTCCGCTGCGGCCCAACTGGGTGTACTTCATCAAGTCCTCGATCGATTAAACGGGGTGAAACTGCAAGTTACGACTACCAGGCAGCGCCCGCCCGCGGCCTCTGGCTGGTAGTCTTATCTGGCCTTTGAAAGCTCAACCCTTTCTCGTTTCCCGTTGTCAGAGAACCGACAATGCCTATGGCTGCTTACGAGTCGCAAAGCTCGGTGAACGATATCCAACTGATCACGCGCGTGGTTGCTGGCGATGCGGCCGCTGAACGTGAGCTGTATGACACATACGTGGATCGCATTTACCGACTGGCGTTTCGTCTGGCAGGCGATGATGAGCTGGCAAGGGATTTCACCCAGGCGACTTTCATCCGGGCGTTCGAAAAGATCGGCAGCTTCCGCGGTGAATCATCTCTATCCACCTGGCTTCACTCGATCGGCGTATCGGTGGCGCTCAATGGATTGAGAAAAAGTAAGCGGCAACGCAATCGGGAAGCGCCGATGGAAGAGGGATTAACGGTGGGCTCGACGAATGTGGAGGCCGAGCCCGATCTGAAAGAGAGGCTGGCGAGGGCAATCGACTCGCTGGCCGACAAATACAGGATGGTTTTCGTGATGCACGACGTGGAAGGCTACACACACGAAGAGATCAGCGGGACGCTCAACATTCCAATCGGAACGTCGAAGTCCCACTTGTTTCAGGCGAGGAGCAAGCTGCGCGTCATGCTGGCGGATTTTGCACCGGAGTGGGTGTCATGACTGAAGACAAATTCGAAGAGTTTCTGAAGACGAAGGCGCAGAGCTACAACACCCCTCCCGGACGCGTTCCGCGGGAGGAGATGTGGAGCGCCATACAGGCGAAGCGTTCGGCCGGACCTCGCGTGATCTATGGCGGTGGATCGGTGTCTTCGATTCCCGCCAGGAGATTCGGTGCGCGGGTGTGGCTCGGGGCAGCCGCCGCGGCGATGCTGCTGGTGGCGACCGGCGTCGGGATTGGACGCTGGACGGCTTCTCCGAATGTGTCGCAAGTAGCTACCTCGATTCCGACGCAGCCGGTGGTTGTGCAGCCGGAGGCGACGGAGCCGAATTCGACCGCCGATGGCTCGGTTGGGACGTCGGGGAACGGGGTTAGCCCGGCGCCGGCAGCTGCGAGTCAGAGGGGCAACGGGATGTCAGGTGCGTCAGCAGGTCAGCGCGGATCAACCAATGCTGCCACAGCTACAACCCGTTCTCCCTCGGCTTTAACTCGCTCTCCCTCGGCGGTTGCCACCACCATCCAGCCCGCGACCGGCCAGAGCTCGGCGTACCAGCTCACAACGATGCAGCATCTCAGCGAAGCAGAAGCGCTGCTCACTTCTTTTAGAACACGTTCCACCGCAGATCAGCAGATGGATGCGCAGCTCGGGACCTGGGCGCGCCAGCTTTTGAGCAACACTCGTCTGCTGCTCGATTCACCGGTCGCCAACGATCCGCAGCGTCGTCCGCTGCTGGAGGATCTCGAGCTGGTGCTCGTCCAGATCGTCCAGCTATCGCCCGGAAGCACACCGCAGGATCGCGAGCTGATCGAGAAGACGCTCCAGCAGGACCATGTAATGACGAGGCTTCGCACCGCGATTCCCGCGGGCGCGCAGCATGGTAGTTGAGGACCCTTCAATGACAATGAGAACACTACTCACGGCAGCAGCGATAATTTCCTCGGCGATCGGGACCCGTAACAATCCCGTCAGCCATCCCACATATGACCCCAGCTTCGCCCGGAAGGAAATGGCCGGCGCGAACCATCAGCCCACTACTGAGCTCGCTCTGGTCGGCGACGAGCCGGACCTTATTGCGCCCGCGCCCTGGGCGAAGGCTGATCCCGCTGATTCATTGTATCGCCTCGCTCGCGAGGCGATGTCACGCGGCGACTACAAGCGCGCCGCGGAGATTTTCCACCGCATTCCCGAGCGTTATCCGCAGTCGGACTACGCCAGCCAGGCGATGTACTACGAGGCGTACTCGTTGTATCGCGCCGGCGGTGACGATGATCTCCAGTCCGCCCGCAGCACCCTCGGCAAGCTGAAGGTCAAAGACTCGAAGGCCTGGAAGGCCGATGGCGCGACGCTGATGACCCGGGTTTGTGGCGAGCTTGCCAAGCGTGGCGACGAGTCGTGCACAGCGGAGATCAATGAAAAGGCGGAGGAGGATGTCACCAGTGGCAGGACTGTGACGGTGCCATCCGGCCAGCATGGCTGCCCGTCCGAGGACGACGACAACGACGAGCGGATCATGGCACTGCAGGCGCTCCTGAACATGGATGCCGACAGGGCCATGCCAATTCTCCAGAAGGTGCTGGCTCGGCGCGATGCGTGTTCGGCTGGGCTGCGCAGGAAGGCAGTTTTCCTCGTATCGCAGAAGCGAACATCCGAAACCGCGAACATTCTCATGAGCGTGGCCCGGACTGACCCGGACGAAGAGGTCCGCGAGCAGGCGGTGTTCTGGCTGTCGCAGGTGCCGGGGTCGACTCCGCTGCTCGAAGAGATTCTGCGGGGCAACGCCGATGAGAACATCAAAGAGAAAGCGCTGTTCTCTCTGTCGCAGCAAAACGAGCCGAGGGCGCAGCAGAGTCTGCGGGATTTCGCCACGCGGGAGAGCGAGTCTCCCGATTTACGCGAGAAGGCAATTTTCTGGCTGGGCCAGCGACGCAATTCCGAGAACACCGAGTTCCTGCGTGGTCTCTACTCGCGGCTTACCAATGAAGATCTGAAGGAAAAAATCCTTTTCTCACTCTCGCAGCAGCGCGGGTCAGGCAACGAGCAGTGGCTGATGAACATCGCGGTGAATCCGAAGGAAGACATCGAGCTGCGCAAGAAGGCGCTGTTTTGGGCCGGACAGTCGGGTGTCGCGATTCCGGAGTTCGCTCAGCTCTACGATCGGATGGCCGACAGCGAGATGAAGGAGCAGATCATCTTCGTCCTGTCGCAGCGTCAGAGCGACAAGGCGGCGATCGACAAGATGTTCGATATCGCCAAAACGGATAAGGATCCGGAGCTGCGCAAGAAGGCGATTTTCTGGCTGGGTCAGTCACGCGATCCGCGGGTTCAGCAGTTTCTGATGGATCTGATCAACCGATGATCGGCTCGCGGACGATCTCAGTGGCGAAGGTGGCGATTGTCGCCTTCGCTGCTCTCGCCGGGGCGACGGCAGCCTCGGCGCAGAGCATCGCGAGTCAGGTCGCTCGGGTCTCGAATGGGACGGTCCGGATGTCGTTCAGTACGAGGCCGGGGATCTGTGGTAGCGGCAACTCGATCTCATACGGTGGGCGTGGGCGGGGCCGCACCACCTGGGGCAATGACTGGGAATCCTCGCGCGACGTCGAGTGGGAAAGCGACTGCAGCGTGGGCCCGGGCCGAGTTGTGATCGATCGCCGCAATGGTGAGATCGCGGATCTCCGGTTTTACGTCGGCGGGCGCTGGCGTCCCGCCGCGGCGGACGTGGTCGATCTTGGAATGGTGCCGGCCCGCGCGGCGGCGGACTATCTCGTCTCGATTGCCAGAACCGAGCGCGGCAGCATGGGTGAGAAGGCAATTTTCCCGTCTACACTCGCCGACAGTGCGGAAGTGTGGCCGGAATTAATCAGGATCGCGCGCAACTCGGACATTCCGCGCTCAACGAGAACGAGTGCCGTATTCTGGCTTGGCCAGGCGGCGGGCGATGCCGCCACGAGAGGCCTCAACGACATAGTCGTCGACAACGGCGTCGACCGCGAGGTGCGTGAACAAGCCGTCTTCGCGCTTTCGCAACGTCCTCGTGAACAAGGAGTTCCTGCCCTGATAGCGGTAGCGCGTACGAACAAGGATCCCGAGATCAGGAAGAAGGCGCTCTTTTGGCTCGGTCAATCCAATGATCCCCGCGCGCTGGATCTGTTCGAGGAATTGCTCACCAAAAAGTAAAGAACGGCAACATACGACTACCGGCGTGAGGCGTCGGGCGGGTCGGCCGGCGGCCATGGGCGAAATCGATCGCAAATGTTTTAGCCCGAAGCCTCAAGCGGTTCCGCTCACGGCGTCCAGCCGGCAGTCGTAAGTTGTAGTTCCAATCTTTCCCGCAATAGAAGTGGACTTTTCGCACCTCTCCAGTCAGCTGTCTTCCAACCCGCTCGCAGCACTGCCCGTGCTGTTCATCGCGGGAGTCCTGACAAGTCTGGCGCCGTGTATTTATCCGATGATCCCCATTACCGCCGCAATCGTCGGCGGGAGCTCGGTGGGCGGGGTCGCGCGTCCACGATCGCGGACAGTGCTGTTGACGCTGACGTACGTCCTCGGCCTCGCTCTGGCTTACGCGTCGCTCGGCTTGTTCGCCGGCCTCACCGGCACCCTGTTCGGATCCGTGAGCACCAATCCCTGGCTTTACTTTGCGATGGCGAACCTGTTGATCATCGCCGCCCTGGCGATGCTCGACGTGATTCCGGTGCGCGTGCCGTCGTGGCTGCTCACTAAAGCCGCGGCTGCGGGGGAGGGCGGCGGCCTTTACGGAGTCTTCGTCATGGGGGCAGTCTCCGGACTGGTAGCCGCGCCGTGCTCAGCCCCAGTGATGGCGGCGGTGCTGACATGGGTCACATCGACTAAAAGCGGCGTCCTTGGCTTCATCTATCTCTTCGTGTTCTCGCTCGGCATGTGCACTCTGCTTGTCGTTGTGGGGCTTTTCAGCGGAACTGTCGCGCGCCTGCCGCGAGCAGGGGAATGGATGGTCTGGATCAAGAGACTCTTCGCACTGATCATGTTGGCCGTTGCGGAGTATTACCTTGTGCAGATGGGTCAGCTTCTCATCTGATCCACCAACATCATCCCGACCAACCGAATGCGTTTTTCGAAATTGTTTGCGGCAGCGCTGCTGCTTTCTCCGATCGTTCCGGCCGCTTCGCGCGCCCAGGACCTTGGCATCGATGTGGGAACCAAGGCGCCCGCGGTGTCGGTCCAGTCGCTGGATGGAAAGGACATTCCTCTGGCGAAATACATCGGCAAGACGCCGGTGCTTATCGAGTTCTGGGCGACCTGGTGCCCGAACTGTCGCGAGCTGATGCCGACCCTTCTCGACGCCGAGAAAAAATTTGGCAAGCAGGTGAAGTTCATGGCTATCGCCGTTGCGATCAACCAGTCGCCGGAAAAAGTGAGGCGGTGGCTGGCGGCGCATCCGCTTCCGCACGATACGTATTACGATCTCGACGGAAAGGCAGCGGGCGCGTTCGACGCCCCGGCGACGTCGTACGTGGTGGTGCTCGACAAATCCGGCAAGGTGGTCTACACCGGATTGGGGGGAAAGCAGGACCTTGAAGCGGCGATAAGAAAAGCCCTGTAAGCGAGTGCCTGAAAACGAAAGAGCCGCGGAGATCCGCGGCTCTTTTCTATTTCGCCGATTCAGATTTCGGCGGAGGCGACAGGCTATCCACTACAGCAGCCAGATCGCTGTATGCCGCCGGCGTCAGCACCTTGAACGGTTTGGTGACGTAGGCTATCCGGCCATCAGGTCGGACGACGTAGAGCGATCGGTTATCGAGCTTATTCTTGGCATCGAATGCGCCGTAAAGCCGTCCGACCGTTCCACCCGGATCGCTCGCGAATACAATCGGGAAATCCTCGTCCCGGGCCCACGAAGCGAGAGTGGTATCGGCGTCGACGCTGATCCCTATCACCGTTACGTTGCGGCCGTTGTTGAAAAGCGTGGCGTACTGATCACGGTACGCCTCCATTTGGATGGTTCAGCCCTTTGTTCGTGCCTGGAAGAAAAAGGCGAGTACTACGGTGCGTCCGCGATAGTCGGAAAGTTTGACGGGCGTCTTGAGAAGCCCGTATCGGTCGGCGCCCGCGAGACTGAAGTCCGGGGCGAGATCGTTTGCCACCGGCCCGCTAACAGCACCTGCGGCGGCAGCGCCCGACTGTTGAGCGACGACGGACGCTGTTGGCGCGATGACTGAAGCGCCGATCGCTATCGACAGCGTGGCAAAGTGTGTCTTGTTGAACATGCGGGAGGTCCCGGGTGTGATATTCAGAAATTCTACATCGTGTGTCACCATCCGGCCAGATTGTCCTATCAAATTGCCAATTACTGTGACAGCGGCCGACGGCAGCCGGGCCACCAGTACCGGTGAGGTATGCGTCGCCCCAAGAACTCATCGGCTGTTGCCAGTCGCGCTTTTTCTCTGTGTCATGATGCTCTCGAACGCGCGTGCCATAAGCGCTCAAGGGCATGAGACCCACAGCGGATCCCTGCAGATCGGAGCGCAGGTGATCGGCGTCGTGACGCGCGAATCACCTGCGATCCACTCGAAAGATTTCACCGAGGGTTATCTGAGCCAACCGCTCATCATGGCGCACCTGGATCCGTGGAGCGAGCGGTTGACCCTGACGACGACGATCGATTTCGAGGGGCATACCTTGAAGCGGGGGGAACTCAATGCAGGGATCTATGGAGAGGGCTACATCGATCGCAGGCATCCCCACACGTACTTGCACGAGCTGATTCTCTCATCGACGAAGATCCTTGACGCCGAAAATCTGGGCGGCATCTCCCTAACCCTCGGCAAAGGATTCGCGCCATTTGGCACCGATGATCCGATGTCACGCCCGTTCGAGAAGTATCCGATAAACCACCACCTGGCCCAGATCCCTGAGCGCGTGTTAGCCATTGGCGCTGTCCGGGCGCGCGCCCTGATCTTCGAGCTGGGAGCGTTCAACGGAGACGAGCCCACTGGTCCGGGCGACACGCCGAACCGTGACCGCTACTGGGATTCGTGGTCGGGGCGCGTAAGCTACCTGCCTTGGCCGCAAGGCGAGATTCAGACGAGCTACGCCCGCGTGAGATCCCCGGAGAATCCGGATGGTGGGG
>DATBXT010000114.1:0-23141 GCA_036514115.1 Gemmatimonadaceae bacterium | reverse complement strand
CGTGAAGATCCTTCAGGGCAAAGGCAGCTCGGTCAAATGGGGAGACGACCTCGGCGCCGAAGACGAATCGCTTCTCGTGGAAGGGCACGACCGCCCTGTCTTCATCTACAACTATCCGAAGGAAGCGAAGGCCTTCTATATGAAGGAGAACCCCGCCGACCCGCGAACTGTCCTCTGCGACGATCTGCTGGCGCCCGAAGGGTACGGCGAGATCATCGGCGGATCACAGCGCGAAGACGATCACGACAAGTTGCTCGCGCGCATCAACCACGAAGGTCTGCCGGTCGAGGCTTACAACTGGTACCTCGATCTCCGGAAGTACGGAACCTTCGTTCACTCGGGATTCGGTCTGGGACTGGAGCGGACAGTCGGGTGGATCTGCGGCATTCACCACATCAGGGAAGCGATAGCTTTCCCGCGCACCATGAATCGGCTTCGTCCGTAGCCAGCGCGCTGAAGGAGAAATTCGATGGGATTCGAGCAATACCATGAGCCGGCGAGCGAGCTTTCGGCGGAAACGCGCACCTTTGCGCGCATGATCGCGTCGCTGATCGAAGAAGCCGAAGCAATCGGCTGGTACCAGCAACGGCTCGCAGTCGAGAAGAACAAGGAGGCGCGGGCCATCATGCGCAATGCGCAGCACGAAGAGTTCAAGCACTTCGGGATGGACCTCGAGTTCCTCCTTCGCCGGACACCGCAATGGCGTGAAACTCTTCAGGGAATCCTCTTCAAGCCGGGCGACATCATCGAGCACGCTGACGAGGCCGAAGAGAAATCGGAGGAGTAATCATCAGGCGGTCGTTAGGCGGGTCGCACTAACGGACCTCAGGCTTTGCGTCGGCTTCCAGTTTTTTGGCTTCGTCCCACAAAGAATCGAGCTTCTCGAGGCCGGCCTGCGCCACGTCGATTCCGCGCTCTCCCGCCATCCGCTCGATTTCCTGAAAGCGGCGCTCGAATTTCGCGTTCGCTTTGTCGAGCGCTATGGATGCGTGGACGCCCGCCTTTCGGCAGAGATTCACCACCGCGAACAGTAGGTCGCCGAGCTCCGCCTCGAGCGCGTAGTGACGCGAATCCATTACCGGTGGGCCATGCGCGTCCCGTGGCGCCCGGTTCTCGAGCTCCTGCCTGACTTCGGCGAGCTCTTCTTCGACTTTGGAAGCAGGACCTTCGACGTCCGGCCAGTCGAAGCCGACGCCTGCAGCGCGGTCCTGCAGACGGTGCGCCCGGTGAAGCGCCGGCAGCGCGACCGGAAGTCCGTCGGCGATGCTCTTACGATGTTTCGACTTCATCTTCTCCCACGGCTCGCGCGCCGCGTCTCCGTAGAGATGCGGATGCCTCCCCTGCATCTTCGTGATGAGCCCACGAGCCACATCGGCGAAGGAGAACACTCCGCGCTCCTCCGCGATCACCGAGTGAAACAGCACCTGGAGCAGCACGTCGCCCAGCTCCTCCCGCATCAGCGGATCGTCGCCTAGCCGAATGGCGTCGTCGAGCTCGTGGGCTTCCTCGATGAGGTACGGCCGCAGCGATTCGTGCGTCTGCGCGGCGTCCCATTCACAGCGGGCCCGAAGATCGCGCATGAGCGCGAGTGTGTCGTCGAGAGAGTGTGTCACTGTTTTATCCATAAGTCGGTGCGGCGCGCGAAGTTGAATGGCCCATCGGGCAGGCATATACTACCCGCAACATATACTCGGTGTTAATGAAGCATTCTCTGACTCGCGCCCGGATCGAGATCGATCTTGGCGCGTTGCGACGTAATGGCGCGGCCGTGGCACGGCGAGCGGGAGTGCCGCTGCTACCGATGATCAAGGCAGATGCCTACGGTCTGGGTGCCGGCGCCGCGGTGCGTGCGCTCGAGCCGCTCGAGCCGTGGGGGTATGGGGTCGCTACCGTCGCGGAAGGCGAAGAGTTGCGCCGGATCCCTGTCACGCGGCCCATCGTTGTCTTCACGCCGCTGGTCGAGGCCGATCTACCCCGGGCGCGCGCTGCGCGACTCACTCCAACCCTCGGCATGCCTTCGGAGATCGAAGCGTGGCGCGGGGCGGGTGGGGGAGCCTGGCACCTGTCGATCGATACGGGAATGAGCCGCGCCGGAATTCCCTGGCGCGAAGTGCAAAGCGTCGCGCCTCTGGTTGAATCCTTCATGCCTGAGGGCGCGTTCTCGCATTTTCATTCCGCCGAGCTCGACGATGGAACGCTGCAGACGCAGGAGTCGAGATTCCGTGAGGCAGTAGCGGCACTGCCCTCGCGTCCCCGGCTGCTTCACATGGCCAACAGCGCTGCGATTGCGAGACAGGGGAGAAGCGCGTGGGATGTAGTGCGCCCGGGAATTTTTCTTTACGGCGTAGGCAGCGGACCGGGTGCGGCCGTGCAACCTGAGAATGTCGTTAATCTGCGTGCGCCTGTCGTCGAGATCAGAAATCTCGAGGCCGGCGACACCGTGAGCTATGACGCGACTCTCCGCGTGGACCGTCCCGCGCGCATCGCGACCCTGGCAGTTGGATACGCCGACGGGTACCCTCGTGGCCGCGGCAACCCGGGCTCCGTTCTTCTCGGTGGAACGGTTGCTCCGGTTGCGGGTCTAGTGACAATGGATATGACGATGATCGATGTGACGACATTGAAGTGCGCTGTCGGCGATGTCGCGACCCTGATTGGGCGAGCGGCTGATCGGGTGCTCACCGTCGAGCGCGTCGCGGATCAGGTCGGGATGTCGCCATACGAGTTGCTGACGGGTCTGCGGTCCCGGGTCGAGCGCGCCTACACGGAGGCGTGACCTGAAGCGCGCGGCAATCATAATTCTCGACGGTGTGGGGATCGGAGCAGCTCCCGACGCGGCCGACTACGGCGACGCCGGCAGCGACACTCTTGGTAACGTCGCGCGCGCCTGCGGCGGGTTACAGCTTCCGCGTCTTGAGCGACTCGGTTTGGGCAACATCAAACCACTCGAAGGTTTGGCGCGTCGCGGAGACGCGGCGGGCGCGTGGGGGAGCATGCGTCCCGCATCAGCGGGCAAGGACAGTACGACCGGGCATTGGGAGATTGCCGGCGTGCATCTGGATGCCGCGTTTCCGACGTTTCCACGCGGCTTTCCGCCCGCTGTCATCGACGAGTTCTCACGGGAGACCGGCCGCGAGGTCATCGCGAACGTGGTCGGCAGCGGAACAGATATCATCCAGCGCTTCGGTGATGAGCACGTGGCGAGCGGTCGCTGGATCGTCTACACCTCCGCTGACTCCGTTTTCCAGGTTGCGGCGCATGAGGAAGTTGTGCCGCTCGCGGACCTGTACGCGGCTTGCGAGTCAGCGCGAAGGATGCTGCGCCCTCCATATGACGTTTCCCGTGTGATCGCCAGACCGTTTGTCGGCACCTCTGGACACTATGAGCGAACGCCCAATCGGCGCGATTACTCCATCGAGCCCCCGGCCGAGACTCTGCTCGACGCGCTCGCCAAATCAGGAATCCCGCGCAGTGGTGTTGGCAAAGTCGACGATCTGTTTGCGGGCCGCTCGATAACGTCGCGCCACACGGCATCCAATGCCGAAGGGATCGGCCTGATCAAAGAGTGGTTTTCTACTGCGGAAAGTGGGTTCCTGTTAGCCAACCTAGTAGATTTCGACCAGTTGTTCGGGCACCGCAACGACGTTGCGGGGTTCTATGGTGCGCTGCGCGAGTTCGACGCGGCCTTGCGTTCAATCACATCGCGTTTGAAAGAGGACGACCTGCTGTTCATTACCGCCGACCACGGCAACGATCCCACAACTCCCTCCACCGATCACGCGCGCGAACGCGTGCCTTTGCTCGCGGCTGGGATGCGGGTCGTGCCGCGCGACCTCGGTGAGCGCGACACCTTCTCGGACCTCGGCGCGACGGTTGCGGAATGGTTTGGCCTTTCATTCCGCGGGCGTGGCAGATCGTTCCTGTCCGAGCTGATAGTCTGATGCGATCCGACACCACGCAAACGACCTCTCTCCGGGAGGCCGCGATGCGCGCGCTTGTGAATGCTTACGCTCCCTACTCGAACTTCAGGGTGGGCGCCGCGCTGAAAACACGAGGGGGCGACGTAGTTATCGGCTGCAATATGGAGAACTCCGCGTACGGTCTGGCCATTTGCGCGGAAACCCTTGCCGTGGCCTCTGCTGTCTCACAAGGACTGACCGATTTCGACGAGATCGCGATCGCGACCGACGACGCCGAGCCAACGCCTCCCTGCGGCGCGTGCAGACAGGTGCTCAATGAATTTGCGCCGAACATCAGAGTTACGAGTTACACGCGCGACGGAAAGGAAGCAGCCTGGACCCTCGAGGAGCTGCTGCCCCACGCCTTCGTGCTGAACCCTTCACGTGGAAGAGAGTAGTGAAGCTTTCGTCAATACTGCCGCGATTGTTCGCGAGCGCGGCGTTGTTCGCTTCGATAATGTCCTGTTCGGAGAATCTCGACAGCTCGGGCGTCTGCAACGTGCTATGCCCGCCAATCGGGGGTGATGTAACAACCCTCACCATTGAGGGCGCTGTCCAGATCGATACCTCGGTCCCGTCCGGATCGGGGCTGGGAACGGAGTCGGGATTGTTTCTCGCCAATCGCATCGACACCCTCGACACCCGCGTCATCCTTCGCTTCGACTCGCTGCCGCAGACATTCATTCCCACTGGCGATACGGCTCGGGCGATCCAGAGCGTGGACAGCGCTTACATCCTGCTGCGGATCGACACTCTGTCGATCAAAGGTCCGGGGCCGGTCACCATCGAGGCATACGATGTGGATACGACGGCCAACGACACGGCGACCGCAGCGGTGCTGGCGCTCTTTCGTCCCGATCGATTCATCTCCTCCCAGACCTTCGCTCGCGCCGACCTCAAGGACTCCACCAGGTATTTCATCTCCAACGCCGCTGTTCTCTCGAAGATCCAGAACAAGCAGCCTCTGCGTATCGGATTGCGGGCGACCGGGCCAGTGTCGTCCCAGATGGTTATCTCGGCGACCGAAATCGGCGCGCCTCCGGTGATGTTCTTCCGCGCCACCCCGGACACTGCGACGAAGCCGCTCACAGTGATCGAGTTTTCCCGGACGCCGACAGACAACCCGATTCTCGCGTTCAACCTTCGCGACTATACCGTCATCGCCAAGGCGCCTCCGGCGGGGCCGCCAGGCACGCTCACCGTGGGCGGACTTCCGTCTCACCGCGTTTACTTCCGCTTCGTGGTTCCGCGCGCGATCGTCGATTCAACCACCGTGGTGCGTGCAACACTGATCCTCAATCAGATTCCGAACAACAGTCTCGATCCGACTGATACCATCAACGTTCTGCCCCAGCTGTCTTTGGCGGGCACGGCGGTGACCGATCCCGTGAAGGCGGCGCAGATCATCGGAAACATCGCCGCGGATACGCTCAGGCTGAGACCCGGAGACAGCGGAACGACGAACGTGGAGCTTGCGCATGCATTCGCGCTCTGGCGGACGATTCCGCCCGACACGCTTCCGCGCGCCATCATTTTGAAGCCCGTCTTCGAGGGCAGCTCGCCAGTCGAGATCCGCTTTTCCTCCAGTGAGGACGCGGTGCCTGCGCTGCGGCCGCAACTGAGAATCAGCTATACATCCAAAGTTCCCCTGGGGCTACCGTGATGCGTCGCAGAATTGTAGCGGCTGTCCTGCTGGCGTCCGTCATCTCCTCGCGAGCGCACGCGCAAGGCGCGCTGAGTACTCTTGGGCTGGGTTACCCGCCCGGTCAGATGAGCGCGCGTGCCGAAGGAACCGGCGGCGGACTCGGCGACTTCGACGCACTGAGCGTTACGACGCCCGCGTCATTGGCGGGAGTCGGGGCCGCGGCGGTTTTTTTCCAGTACTCGCCGGAATTCCGTAAGGTCACCGTTCCCGGCGGTGTTGCGAACACGACCACTGCGCGCTTTCCGTTGGCGTCGGGAGTTCTGCCCATGGGGCAGAACTGGACGCTCGGCCTGAGCGCGTCGACGTTCCTCGACCGGTCACAGGAGACCAGTCTGGAGCGCCTCCAGCATGTCGGCACTCAGAACGACACTGTAACGCTCACCGAGCGGAACAAGGTCCTCGGAGCCATCGATGATGTGCGGCTTGCCATCGCGTTTTCGAACACTCCCAAGCTTCGGTTCGGGTTGGGAGGGCACGTCTTCACCGGCAGCAACCGGATCACCTTCTCGCAGATCTTTCCGGACAGCGCGATTTTCATCGGTAGCGTCCAGACCAGTCGCATTAGCTACGCTGGGTTCGCGGTCTCGGCGGGTGTGGAGATCCATCCCGGCCGTGCCTTCGGATTCGCATTCTCGGGAAGAAAGGGCGGCGAGCTTCGCGCGGAAGACGGCAACACCCTGATCGGAACGGGACACATTCCCGATCATTACTCGGCCTCCTTCGTGTTCGAAGGCGTTCCCGGCGCCAGCATCTCGGCAAGGGTGGCGCACGATTCATGGAGCTCGCTGAACTCGCTCTCGAGCAGCGGTGTACAGGCGTTCGACGGCTGGGACACTGGCGTCGGCGCCGAAGTGAGCGGACCCCGTTTGGTGCAGAGGATCATCGCTTTGCGCGCCGGAGTGCGTTTTCGTTCGTTGCCCTTCAGCTACAACGGCGAAAAGGTCTCGGAGAGCTCCATCGCCGCCGGGCTGGGAGTTCCGCTGTCCCGCGACCGGGCGGCTTTCGACTTCTCGGTGCAGCGCGCGAACAGAAGTGCGGCGGACATCAAGGAGCGAGGATTCATTCTCAGCTTCGGCCTCAGAGTGTCTCCCTGAGATGGCTGAAGGGGGCAAAGCCAGGCCCGAGCTGATACTCGTCGCTGACGATATCCCCGCCAACGTCGAGCTCCTCCTCGACCAGCTGGGCAGCCTGGGGTACGACACGATCACGGCATCGGATGGTCCTTCGGCGGTTGCCGTTGCTTTTGATGCGCACCCCGACCTCTGCATTCTCGATGTAGCGATGCCTGCCGGCGATCTTGGCGTCGACGATCGCTCCACTGGCTTCGAGGTTTGCCGCCGGATCAAACGCGATCCGCGAACCGCTCGCATTCCAGTGATTTTCGTCACCGCACTCAACGACACCAGCGACCGCGTCCGCGGCATCGAAGCCGGCGGCGACGATTTTCTCACCAAGCCACACAACCGGTTGGTGCTCGGCGCGCGTGTGCGCAGCCTGCTCAAGCTCAAGGCGGCCACTGACGCGCTCGAGGACAGTCTGCGGAAGCTCCGCGAGCTGGAGAAAGTGCGCGATGACCTCATGAAGATGATCGTCCACGATCTCAAGACGCCGCTCACTTCCGTGCTTGCGACGCTCGAGATGCTGTCCGACGGCGACTTTGGCGAGGTGACGATCCCGCAGAAAGCTGCCATTGGCGACGCCGAGACGAAGTCGGAAGATCTTCTGGCCCTGATCGACGACATTCTGGAAGTCGCCCGGATCGAAGAGGCGAACATCTCTCTGAGCCTGACTCCGATCGCCCCCGCTGCGCTGCTCGCCGAGCTGGTACACGAATGGGGACACCGCTTCCAGCAGGAGCAGTCCACTGCCGCAATCTCCGTGTCCGATGACGCGCCCGTCTTCACCGCCGACAGAAATCTCATCAAGCGCGTGTTCTCGAATCTCATTCAGAACGCCGTCACCCACTCGTCGCATCCGATCCACCTCGAGCTTGGTGCGCGACGCGCAGGGCAGGGTGTCTTGTTCACGGTGAGCGACAACGGGCCGGGCATCCCGTCCGAGTACCACGAGATCATCTTCCGCAAATTCGGTCAGGTGGAGATGCCGCGGACTCCCCGCACGCGAAGCTCGGGACTCGGTCTGACCTTCTGCAAGCTCGTAGTTGAAAGACACGGCGGTCGCATCTGGGTCAAGAGCACTGAAGGCAAGGGAAGCTCCTTCTACATCGAGCTGCCGTCGGACCCCCTCGCCATAGAATCGCAGGGCGGAGCGAGCCAGCAGACTGCGATCGCAGCGTCGGCCCGTTAGAAGTCAGCGCTTGGACTTCAGCGGCTTTATCTTTTGACAATGAACACCGACCCGCGTCCAACGGTCTACATAGAGACCTACGGCTGCCAGATGAACGTCAGCGACACCGAGCTGATGCTCGGCAAGCTCACGGCATCCGGCTACGAGTCGGTCGAGAAGCCGGATGGCGCCGACGTTATTCTGATCAACACCTGCGCGATTCGTGATCACGCCGAGCAGCGCGTGATCGGCCGGCTCGGCGAGCTGAAGAGCAAAATGAAGCGCGAAGCAGTGCTGGGCGTGACCGGCTGCATGGCGCAGCGGCTCGGTTCGCAGCTGCTGGATCGCGTCAAGCACGTCAGCCTCGTTATCGGGCCCGACGGTTATCGCGAGCTGCCTTCGCTCATCGAGAGCGCGCGAGCGGGTGTACGCGCAACGTCGGTGGAGTTCGATCTCGAGGAGCACTACGAGGATTTCACGCCGCGGCGCTTCGACGGAGTCAAGGCGTGGATACCGGTGCAGCGCGGCTGCGACTATAAGTGCACCTATTGCATCGTGCCCACCACGCGTGGCCCGGAGCGGAGCCGCCAGTTGGCGGAAGTGATTCGGGAGACGGAGTCGGCGGTTGCTTCTGGGATCTCGGAAGTCGTGTTGCTCGGGCAGACGGTGAACTCCTACCAGGACGGCAGCAACGATTTCGCCGACCTGCTGCGCGCGGTCGGTGCGGTGCCGGGTATTCGGAGACTACGGTTCACGAGTCCACATCCGAATGATTTCAGCGATCGCGTTATTCGCGCGATGGCCGAGATCGAGGCGTTCTGTGAGCACGTGCATCTCCCGATGCAGTCGGGCTCGACGCGCACCCTCAGGCGGATGCTGCGGCGCTACACCCGCGAGCAGTATCTCGATTGCGTCGACCGCCTGCGCGCCGCGATTCCAAATGTCTCGCTGACCACAGACATAATCGTTGGCTTCCCCGGCGAGACCGAGGATGATTTCGAGGAGACCTTGTCGGCTGTCCGTACAATCGGATTCGAGGATGCGTACACGTTCAAATTCTCGATGCGCGACGGCACACCGGCGACACGCTTCCCGGCGTCTGACAGGGTCACGGACGAAGTGGCGAGCGACCGCCTCGCGCGCCTGATTGCGACTGTGCGCGGCGCCAACCGCGAGCGAAACATGGGTCTGCTCGGCGCGAGGCGTGAAGTTCTCGTCGAGAAGCCGGCACGACGCGGTGGTTTGCTTCAGTCGCGCACCCGCGACTTCAAGACGGTGATGATTCCTGGCGACGTCTCACTGATAGGGAAGTACCTGCAGGTCGAGCTGACCGGTACGACCGGGTCGACCTTCCTCGGCCAGATCGTCGCGCAGCGCGCGTCCCTTCCGATGGCGGGGTAGCGCTAGACGATTGATTGCACGCCTGCGCGAATGGTTTCGTGAGGCGTGCGGTGCGGAAGTACCATCGGGCAGCGGCGAACGGAGCCCAGCTGCCTCTCATAACCACCACATATCTGGCTTTCGTCGGCGGCCTCCTCGCTGGCTTCAGCGGATACGCCTGGATCACGGTTCCAGCCAGCGTCGCGTTTGCGGTAGCCGCGACGTTACGTCACCGCCAGACGTGGGCGGCACTGGCGACGGTGTGCGCAGCGGCGGCGATCATCGCCACAGCGGCAGGTCCGCCTGCGTTGCCGGCTACGAATCAAGCTCAGGACGGGAACGCCGACATTCTGAGCCGCGTCAGAAGCCGAGCCGCGGAGGTAATCGACCGGACCTTCGGCGAGGACGCACCGCTCGCCCGCGCGCTGCTGATCGCCGACCAGCACGAAATCCCCATCGAGATGCGCGATCGCTATGCGTCTGCGGGGCTGATCCACATGCTGTCAATTTCGGGGCTGCACGTGGCCGTGATCGCGGCTGCGATGGAGCTGCTGTTCCAGGTCGCGCGCTTGTCGAGGCGAGCGTCGTTGCTCGGCGCTTTTTTCACAACG
Source organism: Gemmatimonadaceae bacterium (assembly GCA_036514115.1). Classification (GTDB taxonomy): domain Bacteria; phylum Gemmatimonadota; class Gemmatimonadetes; order Gemmatimonadales; family Gemmatimonadaceae; genus UBA4720. Next base: position 13,200 of record DATBXT010000114.1, on the reverse strand, counting down.
GCGGTCTACGTCGCTGTGATCGGCGCGCCACCTCCAGCGCTCCGCTCCGCCGCGATGCTCGGCGTCGCGATGGTTTCGAGAATAGCCCAGCGCCCCACTTCGCCCTGGGCTGCGCTGGCCGTGGGCGCTTTCATCCCGTTAGTCGAGCCAAGGGTTGCGATCGACGTTGGATACCAGCTGAGCGTGCTAGGCATGGCCGCCCTGGTCGCTGCGGGTGCGCTCTGGAAGCGCCACCTCGCATCGCGATTTGAAGGCTGGAAGGGAACAATTGCAAAGGAGCTGATCACTTCACTGGTTGCGTGCGCCGTCACTGCACCGCTGGTGGCTTGGGTGTTTGGAAGGATCAGTCTGATCGCGCCGATTTCAAACCTTATCGCGGCGCCCGTGATCGCCCTCGTCCAGCCCATTCTCTTTCTCGCGCTGCTGTCGGGTCCATTCACAACGCTCGCGAAGCTCTTCGCTGATGCCGCGCATCCGCTCCTGTTCGCCTTCGATTGGATCGCCATGGCGGCGGCAGCGGTTCCAGGCGCGGCGGTGACAGTTTCTGCGACGAGGCTTGTCGCGCTGCTCGCGGCGCTGGCCGCGGGTTCGCTGATCGTAGCGTGCGTCAGTCGCTTTCCCTCACGTCCGACGGTCGTCGCTTTCGGGGCGCTCGCCGCACTGGTGGTCTCCCCGGCGTTTCCGATGCAGCGTGACGAGCGCATGGAGCTCCACGTTCTCGACGTCGGACAAGGCGACGCCATTCTGCTGAGAACGCCCAAAGGCCGGTGGATTCTCTTCGACGCCGGACCGATCTGGCGAAGCGGCGACGCGGGGCGGTCCACGGTTGTCCCCTATATTTTGCGGCGTGGCGGTCGTCTGGAAGCGTTTGTCCTTTCCCATCCACACGCCGATCACGTCGGTGGAGCGGCCACCGTTCTCGACAAGCTTCGCCCTGGAACGTACTGGGATGCTGCCTTTGCGGGCGGCTCGGAGTCCTACATCGCATCGCTCGCGACGGCGAGGCGAGATGCGATCGAATGGCATCGCGTCCACCCAAGTGATTCCATAGCCATCGACGGCGTGACGGTATCGTTTCTTGCTCCGGATTCCGCCTGGACCGTGGGACTCAAGGACCCCAACCTCGCCAGCACCATTTCACTGATACGTTTCGGCACTGTGCGCTTTCTACTTGTTGGAGACGCAGAGCGGCCGGAAGAAGACTGGCTGCTGAGGAACAAACGGGATGAGCTCGGAGCCGATGTCCTCAAGGTCGGGCATCACGGAAGCTCCACGAGCAGCAGCGATGAATTTCTGGGCGCCGTGCATCCGGAGCTGGCAGTAATCTCCGTAGGCGCGCGAAACATCTACGGACACCCCAGCAATGATGTACTGCACGCACTGGCGCGGGCGGGTGCAGAGGTGTTGCGTACGGATAAGGCGGGCACGATAGTGATCCGCACAGATGGAGTGCACCTGGAGATCGAGGCCAACGGGAATAAGTGGGATTTGTCTCGCGACTCAGCGCGGCGTTAATCGGAGATCCTCTCGAGCTGCCCCCGGATATTCTTGCCCGCTACCCCGAGCTGGCCGAGGCCGAGTACCGACGCGGCGGTTTGGCGGTACGCATCGGCGGCTGGGCGCTGGGGGCCGCCACTGCTGCTGCGATCACGCTACGACGCACGGTCTTCGTCGCGCCGTCGACGGCTTTAACGGCGGAACTGCTCTTGCACGAGCTTCGGCACGTTCACCAATTTCAGGAAAACTGGGCCTTTCCCGTCAGCTATCTTTGGCAGTCTCTCCGTTACGGGTATACTCGTAACGCTTATGAAGTAGACGCGCGCCGTTATTCCGCGTCCCGCCTCGGTGCCGCTGACAAGGAACTCTGAGTGGTAAAGCATACCGCGACTTCGGTCGTAACAATCGAGCGCTTCATTATCGAGCAGGAAAAGCTGCATCCGGAAGCGACCGGAGAGCTTTCCGGCATCCTCTACGATCTGGCGCTCGCGGCCAAGATGATCGCCAACAAAGTGCGCAGCGCGGGCCTGGCCGATATCCTTGGCGCCACCGATCTGGAAAACGTTCACGGGGAGACGCAGGAAAAGCTCGATGTTCTGGCGAACGAGATAATCGTCAAAGCCCTCGACCATGGCGGTCGCCTGTGCGCCATGGCCTCCGAAGAAGAGCCCGGGATCATCGACATCCCTCCGCACTTCAGATGCGGTAAGTATTGCCTCCTGTTCGACCCGCTCGACGGCTCCTCCAACATCGATGTCAACGTTCCCGTGGGGACAATCTTCTCGGTGGTGAAGAAGATCACTCGTGGCAGTCGCGGCGAGATGGAAGACATGCTGCAGCCCGGACGCCGGCAGGTCGCGGCTGGATATGTCATCTACGGCTCCAGCACCATGCTTGTTTATACGACCGGTCAGGGAGCGCACGGCTTCACCCTGGACCCGTCGCTGGGCGAATTCCTTCTGTCGCATCCCAACATCCGCACTCCCGACACCGGCCGGTACCTTTCGGTGAACGATTCCTATCACAGCCAGTGGGAGTCGCAAGTCCAGGATCTAATGCGCTATTATCGTGGGCAAGATGGGAATCGCGCGCCGATGAACACCCGCTACGTCGGTTCCCTTGTCGCCGATTTTCATCGCAACCTCCTCGGCGGCGGACTGTTCGCGTATCCGGCCAATCGCAAGAACAAACGCGGAAAGCTGAGACTGCTTTATGAAGCGAGCCCGCTCGCATTCATTGTCGAGCAGGCGGGCGGAGCAGCGACCGACGGGCATGACCGGATCCTCGACATCCAACCCACTGAGCTGCACCAGCGCACGCCGCTTTTCATCGGCAGCACCAACGATGTCGAGGCTGCCCGAACCATCCTCGCCGGCGCGAGAAGCACCGGCTCCATGGCAGTCGGATCGGTAGGAGCGTGATCCCGGACCGGCGTCAGGGCCGGTGCGCGTGAGCAGGCACGAGCCCGGCGATAAGATCTCACCTTCGGGAGTTCCAATAAAAACGGTTTATCGGCCCGAAGATGCGCGCGTTGACTACGCATCCGATCTGGCCGATCCCGGGGAGTGGCCGTTTACTCGCGGGGTGCAGCCCACCATGTACCGTGGACGCCTGTGGACGATGCGTCAGTACGCGGGATTCGGCGGCGCCAGAAGCACCAATGAGCGGTTCAGGATGCTGCTCGACGCGGGACAGACCGGACTCTCGGTTGCGTTCGATCTTCCCACTCAGATGGGACTCGATTCCGATTCCCCGCGGTCGCTGGGCGAAGTCGGTCGCGCGGGAGTCGCGATCGACAGTGTCGAAGACATGCACGCGCTGCTCGAGGGAATTCCGCTCGACAAAGTCTCGACATCGATGACCATCAACGCCACGGCCGCCACGTTGCTTGCGATGTACATCGTCGCCGCCGAAGAGCGTGGGATCGGGCGAGACAAACTGAGCGGCACGATCCAGAACGACATTCTGAAGGAGTACATCGCCCGCGGCACCTACATCTATCCGCCCGAGCCGAGCCTGGCGATGATCGCCGAGGTTTTCCGGTTTTGTGCCGACGAAGTTCCGAACTGGAATCCGATCTCGATCTCCGGATATCACATTCGCGAGGCAGGCGCGACCGCAGCCCAGGAGCTGGCTTTTACTCTCTGTAATACCATCGAGTACGTAAGCCGCGCGATTGGCGCCGGGTTGTCCGTCGATACCTTTGCCCCACGACTCTCGTTTTTCTTTGCCGCGCACAGCGACCTTTTCGAGGAAGTCGCCAAGTTCCGCGCGGCGCGCCGTCTCTACGCGCGCATCATGCGCGAGCGTTTCCAGGCTTCCGAGTCGAGCTCACGGTTGCGCTTCCACACCCAGACGGGGGGCGTCACGCTTACTGCGCAGCAGCCGCTCAACAACGTCGTACGCGTGGCGATCCAATCGCTCGCTGCGACTCTCGGCGGCACCCAGTCGCTGCACACCAACGGCTACGACGAGGCGCTGGCTCTGCCCACCGCTGACGCCGCGAAGCTCGCGCTGCGCACCCAGCAGATCGTCGCGCACGAGTCCGGGATCACCAGCACTGCGGATCCTTTGGCCGGCAGCTACTACATCGAAAACCTCACCAATGCCCTCGAAGAGAGAGCCATCGAGTTGATCGAAAGAGTCGACGCGCTGGGTGGATCGGAGAAGGCTATCGCGGCGGGCTTCTTTCAGGAGGAGATCGCCCGCAGTGCCTATGAGCATCAATTGCGTGTCGAGGCTGGGGAGACAGTAATCGTCGGGGTGAATCGGTTCACCGACTCCGACGAACAGGCTGACATTCCTGCTCCCGATTATTCTGCTCTGGAGAAGGAACAGGTCGGCCAATTGACCGCGCTTCGCTCGGGACGAGATGCGGCTGCGGTTAACAACGCGCTCGAGGCATTGCGTGATGCTTCAACCGGGAAGTCCGCGCAGCTGCATCTGATGCCTTTGATTATCGATGCCGTACGGGTGCGGGCGACCGTCGGCGAGATCGCGCAAACTCTTGCGTCGAACTGGGGATATTACAGGCCGTCCGCCTAGATAGTGTTCGTCGCGCTTGAGACGCCCTCGCTCGGGAAGTAAGTTCAGAGCAGCGCAGTCCCCTCCCAAAAACCACAATGCCCACGTACGAGTTTCGTTGCCCGGAGGGCCACGAGTTCGAGAAATTTTATCGCTCCATCGCGGGCGCGCCCCACCAGCTCGCGTGCCCCGAATGCGGCAAAACGGCGGAACGACTGATGTCGGCCGGCGCTGGGCTGGTATTCAAGGGGTCGGGCTTCTACATAACGGACTACGGGAAAGACGGAAAGAAATCGCAGACCTCCGGCGATTCCAGGAAGCCGCAGACTTCGGGGGGTTCCGACTCCGAGTCGGCCGGCGCGTCGAAAGGCGAATCGTCGGCCAAATCAGATGCGCCGTCTTCCGATGCGAAGCCCGCTCAGGAAACAAAACCGCCTGCGTCCACCGCGCCAGAGAAGCCTGCATCCTCAGGGAAGAAGAACACCAGCGAATGACGGCCGCTGAAAAAATCCGCGCCGAGCTGATTCGCGCCGCGCGTGGACTGGGCGCGCCCGAAGATGTCGACCCGCTGCTTGAGCGTCCGCGGGAGACCTCCCACGGCGACCTGGCGACGAACCTGGCAATGGTTCTCGCCAAGCCGCTTCGCGCGCGACCGCGGGAAATCGCGGAGAGGTTGCGGGACTCCTTGCAGCTCGATCGCGCCGGAGTTTCGAAGATCGACATCGCCGGTCCGGGCTTCATGAATTTCTGGATCGATCCCGCGACGATCGCGTCGGGACTTCGCGACATCATTGCGGCGGACGCCGGGTACGGAGGCAACGAAGTCGGAGCCGGCCGCGTCGTGAATATTGAGTTCGTTTCTGCCAACCCGACTGGTCCGCTCCACGTGGGACACGGACGCCAGGCCGCGCTCGGCGACGCGATCGCCACGCTGCTCGAGACCACGGGCTGGAAAGTGACGCGCGAATTCTACTACAACGACGCAGGCGTGCAGATCGAGAACCTCGCCGCCAGCGTCGAGGCTCGCCTCAAGGAGCTGCGCGGCGAGGCCGCCCAGATCCCGGAGGGCGGTTATCACGGTGAATACATCCGCGAGCTGGCAGAGCGGTATGCCACGAACTCCGAGGGCATGTCGGTGCGTGAATTCGCCGTTCGGGAGCTGAGAAAGGAGCAGGATCTGGATCTCCAGGCGTTTGGCGTGAAGTTCGACCGCTATTTTCTGGAGTCGTCGCTCTACACTGACGGCATGGTAGACGAGACCGTCCGCCAGCTCGTCGCTTCAGGCAAGACCTACGAGCACGACGACGCACTTTGGCTCCGCACCACCGAGTTCGGCGACGACAAGGATCGCGTGATGCGCAAGCGCGATGGGACCTATACGTACTTCCTGCCGGATGTCGCTTACCACGTCACCAAATGGAAGCGTGGCTTCAGGCGCGCGATCGACGTTCAGGGAGCCGATCATCACAGCACTGTGACGCGCGTGCGCGCCGGGCTCCAGGCGCTCGACATGGGCGTCAGCAAGGATTACCCCGAGTATGTGCTGCACCAGATGGTGACGGTCATGAAGCACGGCGAGGAAGTGAAGATCTCCAAGCGCGCCGGCAGCTACGTCACCGTCCGTGATCTGATCACCGAGGTCGGCAGGGACGCGGTTCGCTACTTCTTTCTCATGCGGAAGAGCGACTCCCAGCTGATTTTCAATGTCGATCTTGCCGCCGCTCAGTCCGAGGAGAATCCGGTTTACTACATCCAGATGGCTCACGCGCGTATGTCCGGAATCTTTCGTGTCGGGGGAATCGACCCGGCGTCGGTTTCGTCGGACGGTGTGAAGTTCGAGGTTTTGAGCGAGCCGGAAGAGCAGTCGTTGATAAAGGCGTTGCTCGATTTTCCTGATCTCGTCGAGTCGGCAGCCGAGACGCTGGAGCCGCACCGCATCGCCAATTACCTCCTGGAGACCGCGCGACTGGCGCACCTGTGGTACCACAAGCATCACGTGCTCGAGCAGGCGGACGACGTTACTCGCGCGCGGCTCGCGCTTGCGCGCAGTGCCCAGATCGTGCTGCGCAACGGACTTCGGATTCTTGGCGTCACTGCACCCGAGCGGATGTAGTTGCCGCCGCGACCGGCATGGTTACCATTAGCTGGCTGACAACATTCCAATCGAATAACGAATGAGCGTACTGGTCGTTGGTTCCGTCGCGCTTGACTCCGTCGAAACCCCGTTCGGGAAGGCGGACGACGTGCTCGGCGGCTCGGCGAACTTCTTCTCGGCGGCCGCAAGTCATCTCACCCAGGTGAGCGTCGTCGGCGTCATTGGATCCGATTATCCCGTCGATAAGCTGGACGACCTGAAGAAACGCGGCGTCGACTACAGCGGTCTCGAGCGCGCTGAGGGCAGCTCCTTTCGCTGGCGTGGGCGATATCGGCACGATCTCAATTCTGCCGAGACGCTGGAGACCCATCTGGGAGTCTTCTCGCACTTCAGCCCCAAGATTCCGGAGAAGCTTCGCTCGTGTCCTTACGTGTTTCTCGCCAACATCGATCCGCGGCTTCAGATCGACGTGCTCGAGCAGGTCAGGAAGCCGAAGCTGATTGCGTGTGATACGATGAATTTCTGGATCCAGAGCCGGCGGCCAGACCTTCTGACGCTGCTGGGCAAGGTCGATCTGGTGACGCTCAACGACGCCGAAGCGCGTCAGCTGTCCGAAAAGGCGAATCTCGTGCAGGCCGCGCAATGGATCATGGGTCTCGGGCCACGCCACGTCATCATCAAGAAAGGCGAGCACGGCGCTTTCATGTTCACCGCGAACTCGATTTTCTTTGCGCCCGCATTTCCACTCGAGAATGTTTTCGACCCCACCGGCGCCGGGGACTCGTTCGCCGGCGGATTCATCGGCTACCTCGCGGCCACTGATGATCTGAGCGAGGCCAACATGCGCCGCGCGATGATTTATGGGTCGGTCATGGGCTCCTTCGCCGTCGAGAAATTCTCGACCGAGCGGCTGATGACGGTCACGCGCGCCGAGATCGAACAGCGGATGCGCGAAATGCGCCGGCTGGTGGCCTTCGAGGAGGCGTTGCCAGCGTGAGCGGCGATGCGCTTCGCTACGGAAGCGCCGGTGTGGATATCGATGCGTCCAACACCGCAAAGCAGCGAATTAAAAGGCTCGTAGAGTCTACCTTCACGACCGGCGTCGTCGGGGCGTTCGGCGGGTTCGGCGGAATGTTCCGGATGCCGGCCGGTCTTCGGAAACCGGTGCTCGTGTCGAGCGCCGACGGCGTCGGAACCAAGATCAAGGTCGCCATCGATGCGGGTCGCCATGACACCATCGGGCGCGATCTGGTGAACCATTGCGTCAACGACATCCTGGTGCAGGGTGCGTTGCCGCTCTTTTTCCTGGATTACGTAGCGTTCGGCAAACTCGTTCCTGACGTCGTCGAAGCCATCGTGGCTGGTGTGGCCGCCGGCTGCCGGGAAAACGGGTGCTCTCTCGTAGGGGGCGAAACGGCTGAAATGCCGGGTTTGTACACGCCGCCGGATTACGACTTGGCAGGTTTCATCGTCGGATATGTGGAAGAAGACGGGATACTTAGCGCACATCGGGTAAGTCCTGATGACGTGCTGATCGCTCTTCCAAGCTCGGGTTTGCACACCAACGGTTATTCGTTGGCGCGAAAGATTGTCGCGGACCGACTCCGGCTCCGATTGACCGACGCATTTCCGGGTGGTGGCGGGACAGTTGCCGATGTGCTCCTCGCAGAGCACAAATCGTATCTCCCGGCCGTGCGGCCGGTGCTGGACCGTTTGCACGCGATGTCGCACATCACTGGTGGCGGGCTCCTCGAGAATCTCGACAGGGCGCTGCCGTCGACGCTGGATGCAGTGATCGACACCGCGAGTTGGAGGGTTCCGAACGTTTTCCGGGTCCTTATGGAAGCGGGGCAGGTCGAGCCCGCCGAGATGTACCGGACGTTCAATATGGGTGTAGGAATGGTGATCATCTGCGCGCCGTCCGACGAGAAGGCGGTTACGTCGGCGGCATCCGCGGCGGGACTGGCGGCCTGGAAGATCGGCTCGCTGGAGACCGGCGGGGGAGCAGTCAAACTTTCTTGAGGAATAGAACCAATGAAAGCTGGTTTGTTTGTTTCGTTCGCGCTCCTTGCTATCACCGCGACTTCGGCCGCGGCTCAAACTGGAGTTGATACACAACGTTGTCCGCAGGGAACAGTAAGTGGTCTGGGAGTACCCGATCAGCAACGCGCGTCCCAGGACGCCTGCCAGAAGGCTCTCGACGTGTTCAACTACATCGCGCCGCAGCTCGGGGTAAGCATCACCGGCGGTAACGCCACCCTCGGTCAGACGGGAAACCTCGGCGGACTTGGCCACTTTTCAGTTGGCCTCCGCTTCAACCTCGTCGAGGGCAGCCTTCCCCAGGTTCAGAACATCACGCCGTCCGTCAACGGCGCGCAAAGCACTCATTTCGAGACGAAGTCGCAGGTTTTCCCGATGCCAGTCCTCGATGCCGCGTTCGGCGTGTTCAAGGGGATTCCGCTCGCGCTTACCAACGTCGGAGGCGTCGACCTGCTGGTGAACGCTGCGTATGTGCCCGAGTTCGACAACAGCGGAGTGAATGTCACTGTGCCGAACGGCTCGCTCAAATTCGGTTACGGCGCGCGCCTGGGAATCCTCCAGGAGAGCTTGCTGATCCCGGGCGTGTCCGTCAGCTATCTCATTCGTGATTTGCCCACGGTGAACCTCGTTGGTCACACCGGGAACGACTCGCTGTACGCCAACAATCTCAGCCTCAAGACCAAAGCCTGGCGCGTAGTAGCGGGGAAGAATCTGCTGATCTTTGGAATCGCCGCCGGCTTCGGCCAGGACAAGTACGACGCGGCGACGGACATCGGCGTCCACGTCGCGGCTCGAACCGTCCCACCTGTGCCGGCCACCAACGCCGGCCCGGTCGCGATGTCGCAGACGCTGACGCGCACCAACGTCTTCGGCGACCTGTCGATGAACCTGTTGGTTTTCAAGCTGAATGCCGAAATTGGACAGGTATCTGGGGGCACGATCAACACCTTCAATACTTTCAGTGGCAAACAGGCAGCCGATTCAAGACTCTACGGGTCTCTCGGAGCTCGACTCGCGTTCTGACGACGTGCGCGACGCGGAGTACATGCGTCGCGCACTCTCCCTGGCCCAAAAAGGCTGGGGTCAAACAGCGCCGAACCCTATGGTCGGCGCTGTTGTCGTTCGTGACGGTGTTGTCGTCGGCGAAGGGTTCCATCCGCGCTACGGCGAGCCGCACGCCGAGATAAACGCCCTCAAAGCGGCGGGTGACCGCGCAAAGGGCGCGACGATGTACGTCACCCTCGAGCCCTGCAATCACTTCGGGAAAACGCCACCGTGTACCGAGGCGATCATCGACGCGCGTATAGCGAGGGTCGTGATAGCGGCGGCTGACCCAACGGCGCTGGCCGGCGGTGGCGCACGGCATCTCACCGACTTCGGCATCCGGGTCGATTTTGGCGTCGAGGAGGTCGCTGCCCTCGAATTGAATGCCCCGTTCTTTTTCGCGGCGATGAATCCCGATCGCCCCTGGGTCACGCTCAAGCTCGCGCTGTCGAGCGATGGCAGGATGAATGACCCGCGCGGTGATCGCCGCTGGATCAGTAACGAGCAGTCACGTGCGGAAGTCCACCACCTTCGCGCCAATGTCGACGCGATCGCTGTTGGACTCGGAACCGTAAGGGCTGACGATCCTCAGCTCACCGCCCGGGGACCGATCAGGCCAAGGAATGCGCCGTTGCGAGTCGTGTTCGACCGCGACGCCCAGACTCCACTCGCATCCGGTCTCGTACGGACGGCCAGGGAGATCCCGACAGCTATCTTCGCACACCATCCACCGGTCCCACGCCTGGCCGCGCTCCACAACGCGGGGGTAGATGTGTTTGAGGCCGAGGATCTTCGTGCCGCGCTCGCCGCGCTTCGCGGATTGGAGGTACAGCACCTGCTCGTCGAGGGCGGAGCCCGCGTCGCCGACGAATTCCTCGAGCGAAAGCTGGTGGACCGGCTGATTATCTTTCAATCACCAATCACGCTCGGCTCGCAGGCGCTGAGTCCGTTTCAGGGCTCGCGCAGCGATTTCAGGCAGTGGCTGGCCAGTCTTCCCATTGTCAAACGGGCCGAGTTCGGTGAAGACGTGATGTCGGTCTATGCGGTGCGCGAGGCGTAAATGTTCACGGGACTGATCGAGCAGGTGGGCGAAGTGGAAAGCGTGCGGCAGACAGATGCCGGGCGTGAGCTGCGCGTTCGCGCTCCCTATCGTGACCTGACGGCAGGAGAAAGTATCGCCGTCAACGGTGCCTGTTTGACTGTTCGCGACTTCGGAGATGGATGGTTCGAGGCAGCCGCGGTTACGACCACGCTCGAGCGGACCACCATCGGTGCCTGGAAAAAGGGGACCATGGTGAATCTTGAACGCGCGATGCGCGCCGACGACAGGCTGGGCGGCCACATTGTTCAGGGTCACGTTGACTGCGTCGGCACTATCGCGGGCGTGGCGCGAGATGGTGACGCGCTCCTCGTCGACATCTCAATCCCATCGGCGTTCGAGCCGCTGTTCGTTCTTCACGGATCTGTGGCGATCGACGGCGTCAGCCTGACCGTCAACGATATCAAGCCGCGCGGTGTTCAGGTTTCGTTAATCGAATACACACTTCGGCACACCAACCTGGGTGATTTGAGGGCCGGAACCGGGGTGCACATTGAAGCTGACATCATTGCTAAACATGTGCGCCGACTGCTCGAGCCCTATCTGCGCGAGCCATCCTCGCTAAATTCACTCACGGATTTCTCGCTGGAGCATTGAGAGTCATGCAGTTTGGGACAGTCGAACAGGCAATAGCCGACATTAAGGCAGGGAAGCTCGTCATCGTCGCGGATGACGAGGATCGCGAGAACGAGGGCGATCTGATTTGCGCCGCGGAGCTGGTCACGCCGGAGCTGATCAACTTCATGATCCGCAAAGCCGGCGGCTGGATTTGTCTGGCGCTCACCAATGAGCGGGCCGACCAGCTAGAGCTCGCTCCTCAGACTGAAGTGAATACCGAGGAATTCCGTACGGCCTTCACTATCAGCATCGATGCCGATGACCGCTTTGGCGTCACTACGGGTGTCAGTGCTCAGGATCGCGCCAAGACCATTCGCGTAGCGGTCGATCCGAAAACCGTTCCGTCGGACCTGCGTCGCCCGGGACACATTCCGCCGCTTCGTGCGCGCGACGGCGGCGTTCTCCAGCGCGTCGGTCACACCGAAACGGCGGTGGATCTGGCGAGGCTCGCGGGCCTTAGCCCCGCCGGCGTGATCTGCGAGATCCTGAGCGAAGATGGTTCGAGCGCGAGACGGCCCGAGCTCGAGCAATTCGCGCAGAAGCACGGTCTCACCTTCATCACCGTCGCACAGGTCGTTGCCCATCGTCTTCAGACCGAGCGACTGGTGCACCGAGTCGCTGAAGCCCGCCTTCCAACTGAAATGGGTGCGTGGAAAGTAGTCGGCTATCGCAATGACGTTGACCCGCATGAGCACATCGCCCTCGTCTTCGGCGACGTCGGTCCGGATGCGAGTGTACTCGTCAGGATGCACTCCAAGTGCCTGACCGGTGACGTCTTCCACTCCCTGCGGTGCGACTGCGGCTGGCAGCTCGACACGGCGATGAAAATGATCGCCAAGGAAGGCAAGGGTGTCATCGTATATCTCGACCAGGAAGGTCGCGGTATCGGCCTCCTGAACAAGCTCAAGGCGTACGAGCTCCAGGACCAGGGAATCGATACTGTCGAAGCGAACGAGCGCCTCGGCTTCAAGCCGGATCTGCGCAACTACGGAATCGGCGCGCAGATCCTTCTCGATCTTGGGCTCAAGACCATTCGTCCGATCACCAACAATCCGCGCAAGCTGGTCGGGCTCGAGGGGTACGGCCTCACCATCGACGAGCGCGTCCCGATCATCTCCATCGCGCACGACGAGAACTCAAGCTACCTGGAAGCGAAACGCGCCAAGCTCGGTCATCTCTTCGCGTCCTGACCAGCGCCTTCCGCATCCCGCTTCCCACAATCTCGCGTCCCGCCTAATGCCTGAGTTTCACGGACTGCCAAGTGGTGTTGGCCGTCGCGTCGTAGTCATCGCCAGCCGCTTCAATGAGCCCGTCGTAAAGAAGCTCGTCGACGGCGCCATGGAAGCGCTCGTCAAATACGGCGTGGTGTTCGAGGACATTGATGTCATCTGGGTCCCGGGAGCATGGGAGCTTCCGCTGGTCGCCCGCTGGCTGCTCGCCACGGAGCGCTACGACGGCATCGTGGCCGTTGGCGCGGTCATTCGCGGCGATACCGCCCACTTCGAGTACATCGCCGGCGAAGCATCGCGCGGGCTCGCCGCTGCGAGCGCTGAATCAGAGACGCCGATCGGTTTCGGCGTACTCACCTGCGACACGGACGAGCAAGCCGAAGCCCGCGCGGGCGGCGCCCACGGCAACAAGGGATTCGACGCTGCAGTCTCAACACTCGAGATGATCGACCTCTACAACCGCCTCGCTCCGGACGATGAGGATTGAATCACGCGCCCGCGCGCGGGCCCTCCAGGCGCTCTATGCGTGGGAGATGCGCGGTGGGAAGAACCTC
>DATBXT010000113.1:0-13110 GCA_036514115.1 Gemmatimonadaceae bacterium | reverse complement strand
AGAATCGGAAGAAGTCGATTATAGGCGCGGGATGTCGGCATTTGTCTGGGTGTCTCTACCGCAAGCTACAATATGTGGCTGGCGCGTCAAGCATAATTATGCATTTCTGGGGCCGACTTACGGCCAGGACACGTGCTGGTTTGCCTGGTTCGCCTGGTTGGCCAGCCCGGTGTCCCGATCTATCCACCCGCTCGGTGAACATCCGGCCTCAACCCTACCGCTTCCCTCAAATAAACGTGCGTCGCCAACTTCCTGGGCGCGCTCAGCTCAAGCTCCACCAACGTCCGAAGACACCGCGGCATCGACCCGGGCACCGGAATCTCACTGGCGCAAAGCAAGGGAACGTCCACGAACCCCATTTCTCGAGCAGCCAGCGCTGGGAAAGCGGAAGTAAGGTCAGACGTCACCGTGAACCAGATACTCACGATCTCGTCCTGCTCGATGTGATTTCTCTCAACGATCGCAGCAAGCAATTCCCGCGTCGCCTCCGCGATGTGGCGAGGATCATCCTTCTCCACTGAGGTTGCGCCGCGGATCGCCTGGGTCCTTCGCCAAAGCCGCGATCGCTCGGAGACGGCGGCGATGAACCGGGTGTGGTTGTCGCGACTATCCTGAATTCCCTCCGCGAGAACGGCCAACCCGTAACGCTCGGCCGCGGCGCGACCTGCGATCGCTGCCTGGGTCGGATCGCCGCGCTCCGCGATTTCCCGCGCCGCCCCGGCGGTGTCGAATGATTTTGTCGACTTGATCCAGGGATGCTTCTCGAAGAAGGAGATGCATTGAGCGAGAGCGGCGGGATGACTCGCCGCGGTGCGAAGCTCATGGAGCGTCGCGCCTTTGGGTGCGAGCAGGCAATGCTTCACGGGGACCAGAACGTCGGTGACGTTGCGCAGCTTCGTCGAGCTCGCCAGCGCGTCCCATCCACTTTCGATTCTGCCGATGACGGAATTCTCGACAGGGATCACACAGGCGTCGGCAGTTCCATCCTCGACTGCGCGAACGGCGCCCGTAAATGTCGGAACCGGAACCAGCTCCACAGCATGGCGCCAGATCTTCGCGATCGCATTCTCGGCGTAAGCACCGCGCGCGCCCTGAAATGCGACGCGCATCACCAGGTCACGAGAATGCGCATCGGTGGGAGTAGAGCTCGAGCTCGCGGTTCCTTTGCGGACAGACTTTGGTTTCAACATGACGCCCCACGATCAAGGTTGGAGGACGCCGCTCGCAGGGCCCGGAAAAGCGAAGGCCCCCGCGCTGCGGAGGCCTTGTTGTCTGCGGCGACTGCTTCTCTACTACGCGCGCGACACCGGCCCCCGACGGATAAATCCGTAGAAGACGTAATAATAGTTCGCGCTAAATGAGAAGTTGGTCACGAGGCCAATCATAGGATTCTTTTCCGCGAAAGTAAAGCGCGGCCTTCGTCTAACGTCTCCCGGTCAGCTGCCGCAGATCGGAGTTGTCGGTGTTGACCGCCCATACTTCCATTCGACCGCTGCGATTACTCTGGAATGCCAGTCGCTTTCCATCTGAGAACCAGCTCGGGGTTTCGTCCCGATAAGCGTTGTCGTGCGGAAGGACCTCCCGCGCGCCGCGAGTACGGAGATCTACGATCCACAATGTGGCTTTCGTCCGCGGGGTCGTCGCATTCGCCTGAAATGCCAGCTGCTGACTGTCGGGGCTCCACGCCGGCATCTGGGCCGCGCCCTGCTGTGGAGTGAGATGCGTCACCTGGTGCGGATTCGAACCGTCGAAGTTCATCACCCAGATGCTCATCCCCGTTTTACTGCTGACCGTGTACGCGATCCGCCGCCCGTCGGGCGACCAGACGCCGAGCCAGACGGCCGCGGAATTGTCGGTCATTTGTCGCGGGTCGAGTCCGCGTGGATCCGTACGAACGAGGTGTGCGGCGGTCCACGGCCCTACATCATAAAGGACGTAGTCCCGCGCGGGAGAGAAGCGGGGGGCGCGGCCCGGGAACTTGCGCACCATTCGCGTGCGGGTGCTGTCCGGCCACCGCTCGTACACAGTGCTTTGATCGCCCTCGGTGGTGGTGTACAGGAATGATTTCCCGCCCGGCAGCCACTGCGCGCCGCTGACATCCACCGTCGACTGGGTGACCTGGCGCTGCGCGGAACCATCCGCGTTCATGAGATAGAGCTGGTTTATTCCACTTCGGTTCGACTCGAAGAGAATCAACGGTGCGCTCGGGGAGACGAGCGGAAAGCCGCCGTTTATCACGGAGCGGGCGGATGGCTTTGTCTGACCAGGCGCGATCGACGTGAGCGTCGCGCTGGCGATTACGGCAATGCAGGCAGATCGAATCATGGCGCTGGTAAGGAGGTTAGACAGAGACTATATCATGTCGCGGACCAACAGCTTTGGGCTGACGGCACCTGGACCTCGGTCCCGAACGGCTTTCACCGATCTTGCATACTTGCGCATCAATGCCAATAAGCCCGCTCGCCGGAAAACCCGCCCCCGAATCGATTCTCGCGAATATCCCTCGACTCGTTACTGACTACTACGCGCTCGAGCCCGATCCCGCTGTCGCGGAGCAGAAGGTTGCGTTCGGGACATCGGGGCATCGCGGAACATCGCTGCAAAGCTCCTTCAACGAGGAGCACATTCTGGCCATCACCCAGGCCATCTGCATCCATCGGAGGGAGCAGGGAATCGATGGCCCGCTTTTCATTGGGATCGATACCCACGCGCTGTCAGAGCCGGCTTTCGCGTCCGCGCTGGAAGTTCTGGCCGCGAACGACGTCACGGTGATGATAGATGATCGCGATGGCTTCACGCCGACGCCGGTCGTATCGCACGCGATTCTCAACTACAACCGCGGCAGGAAAACCGGATTGGCCGACGGCATCGTCATCACGCCGTCCCACAATCCACCGGAAGACGGTGGCTTCAAGTACGATCCGCCGACCGGTGGACCAGCGGACTCGGCGACGACAAAGTGGATCCAGGACAAGGCGAATGAGCTTATCGCCGCCAAACTCCAGGGCGTCCGCCGCGTCGCATTCGCTAAAGCGAAGTCCGCTGCGACGACTCACCGGCACGATTACATCAACACCTACATCGACGAGCTGGGCGCGGTCATCGATTTCGACGCGATCCGCGCCGGAGGTCTCAAGCTCGGCGTTGATCCGCTGGGTGGCGCGGGCGTCTTTTACTGGCATACCATCGCCGAGCGTTTCAGAATTGCGCTCACCGTCGTCAGCGAAGTGGTCGACGCGACCTTTCGATTCATGACGGTCGATTGGGACGGCAAGATCAGAATGGATTGCTCGTCGCCGTACGCGATGCGACGCCTGATAAAGCTCAAGGACCGTTTCGATGTCGCCTGGGCGTGCGACACTGATCATGACCGCCACGGCATCGTCGCGAAGAGCACTGGGCTGCTGAATCCGAATCACTATCTTGCCGTGGCAATCTCGTACTTGTTCACCCATCGACCCCACTGGCCGGGCACCGCCGCGGTGGGGAAGACGGTCGTCAGCAGCAGCATGATCGACCGCGTCGCCGGCGGAATCGGACGGACGCTCAAGGAAGTCCCTGTCGGCTTCAAGTGGTTTGTCGACGGACTTCTAAACGGCTCGCTTGGCTTTGGTGGTGAGGAGAGTGCGGGCGCGTCGTTCCTGAGGCGCGATGGAAGCGCGTGGTCCACCGACAAGGATGGGATCATCATGGGACTGCTCGCCGCGGAGATGACGGCGGTGCACGGCAAGGATCCCGGTGCGCTGTACGGCGATCTCACTGCCAGGTACGGCGAGTTCTTTTACGAGCGGATCGACGCGCCGGCAAACCCGGAGCAGAAGAAAATCCTTGCTGCGCTGTCGGCGAAGGACATCACGGTGTCAGAGCTGGCGGGTGAGAAGATCGTCGATATTCTCACGACGGCGCCCGGAACCAAGGATCCGATCGGCGGGATCAAGGTTGTGTCTGACGGGGGCTGGTTCGCTGCGCGACCGTCGGGAACCGAGGATGTCTACAAGCTTTATGGCGAGAGCTACCGAAGCGCCGAGCATCTGAAGCGGATGCAGGCCGAGGCGCAGGAGATCGTGCAAGCAGCTTTTGAGCGGGGGAAGCAGGCGGGGGACAAGACGGGCCGTTGATCCTGACGCTCAACGGCCCGCCTTGATTTCAGTGTGCGTTACTGCGCCACCCCTACGGCGTCGAGCATGAACGCGTAGCGGAACGCCCGCTCGCGCAGCACATCATACCGGCCCGAAGATCCGCCGTGTCCCCCCGCCATGTTGATCTTGATGTAAAGCGGGTTGCTGTCGGTCTTCATCGACCGCAGCTTCGCCACCCACTTCACCGGCTCCCAATATCCAACCTGGGAATCGTTCAGCGAAGTCGTCACCAGCATCCACGGGTACGCCTTCCGCTCGACGTTGTCGTAAGGCGAGTACGATCTCATGTAAGCGTACTGCGCGGCATCGTGCGGATCTCCCCACTGCTGCCACTCCTGGGCGGTAAGGGGGATCGAGGCGTCCATCATGGTGTTGATCACATCGACGAACGGCACGTCGGCGACAACGGCCTTGTACAGGTCGGGACGCATGTTGACCACCGCGCCCATCAACAGACCGCCGGCGCTTCCGCCGTTGGCGATCAGGCGATCCATGGACGTGAATTTGTTATCGACGAGGTACTGGCCGACATCGACGAAATCGTTGAAGGTGTTTTTCTTGTTCATCATCTTGCCCTGATCGTACCAGGCGCGGCCCATCTCCTGCCCGCCGCGGATGTGCGCGATGGCGTAGGCGAAGCCGCGATCGACCAGGCTCAGCACGCTGGAGTTGAAGGTCGCCTCGGTCGTCGATCCATAGGAGCCATACGCGTACTCGAGCAGCGGGTGAGTCCCGTCCTGCTTCCAGTTCCTGCCGACGATCATGGAGACTGGCACCATCGCTCCGTCGCGCGCCTTCACCATGAAGCGCTTGACCTCGTACTTGCCCGGATCGAATCCGGGGACCTCGACTTTCTTCTTGAGCACCCGCTGCCGGGTGGAGAAGGAATAGTCGTAGGTGGAAGACGGCGTCAGCATCGACTGGTAGTTGAATCGCAGCGTATCCGTATCGAACTCGGCGTTGCCGGTCGGGCTGACGGCATAGGCTGCTTCAGGGAAGCTGATGTAGTAGCTGCGATTCTTGTTGTCGATCACGCGCAGGCGGCGCAGCCCGCCCGAACGCTGTACCACGACGAGGTTGTTCCTGAAGGGCTGCAGGAACTCGATGAACACCGAGTCGGACGTTGGTATGAACTCCGTCCACTGTCCCGTGCCGACCTTGTCGTCTGCGATCCGCATCACCTTGAAGTTCTGCGCGCCCTCATTGGTCGTGAGGAGGAACGCGCCGTTGGTGTGATCGAGCTGGTACTCGACGTTCGGCTTGCGCGGCGCGGCGACCACGGGAGCAGCGAACGGATTAGAGGTGGGGATGATCCTCGATTCCGATGACGTGAACCCATCATCGCTGATGATCATGTACTTGTTGTCGTTGGTGCGGGCCACGCCGACATTGTCCAGCACATCGTTCTCGTGGAAGACTTCGACGTCGCTCGAGCGCGGGGTGCCGATGACGTGGCGCCAGACGGCGTCCGACCTACGGGCCGAATCGGCTGTCTGGTAGAACAGAACGGTGTCGTTCGCCCAGGCCACCGATGGTACCACGCGCGAAATCGAATCGGCCAGCAGCTTTCCGGTGGTGAGGTCTTTGACGTAAAGCGTGTACACCCGCAATGCGGTGGTGTCGTGCAGATACGCGAGACGACTACCGCCCGGCGTTATCGCCCAGTCGCCCACCGACGAGAACTTCTTGCCCGCCGCGAGCGCATTGTCGTCGAGGAAAACTTCCTCGGGCGCGTTGAGCGATCCCTTTCTGCGCACTCTGATCGCATAACTTTTCCCCTTCTCCGTCCGGGTCGAGTAGTAGTAGCCGTTTTCCCGGTAGGGGACGGACACGTCGGTCTCCTTGATGTGCGCCAGCATCTCGTCGTACAGCTTCTGCTGGAGCGCCTCCGTGTGCTTCATCTTCGCTTCCGTGTACGCGTTCTCCGCGTTCAGGTAGGAGATGACCTCCGGATTGGTCTTGTCCCGGATCCAGAAGTAGTTGTCAGTCCGGACTTCACCGTGGAGGGTGTCCACTCTCGGTTTTACCGCCGCCGCCGGGGGCACGGGTGCCGGCGCTTGCGCGGCGGCGGAGACGGGTGTTCCTACTATAGGTAGGACAGCGAGCGAGAGAAGGACGCGGAGTGTGCGCATGAGGACACGCCTTATTTGGGGGCGACTGGGTGCGGAGGGAGTGGGAAGTTTTATCCCGCTGCCTCTGCGGATGTCAAGTTCGAGTTCCTCAGGAGTACAATCGCGTCCCCACCATCCGCGCCATCTAGAAAAACGCAAAAGAGGCTAGCGGGTGGTCGGACGCAGCTCTCCGCGCGATCGCGCGACGGCATCGAGCGAATCATAGGCCGGACGCTTCATCATCGTGCGCGCAGCGATCTGCGGTCCGATCTCGAGTAGCGCATCGGTCGAAGGATCGTACTTCGGCCACCGCGGCCATTTCCCCGCGGCCGGCGGGCCGTTTGGATCACCCGACGCGGCGAAGGCCAGCCAGTAATCGCTCATCGCCTCGGCTACCGTCGAGTCGTAGGGGGTCGTGCCGGCGCTCGGCTGCAACGGATGCGGACGCCCGAAAACGAAGGTGATCTCGGCGCTGTGGTACGCGCCGCGCTGGCGGTTCACGCTGTCTTCACCGACGCGCGAGAAGATGTAGAGGTACGTCGGTGCTCCGCGCGATGACATGAACCGCGCAAAGGATCGCGTCGGCGCGCCCATCCAATCATCGCCCTCATCGCGATTGCTGCCGGCGATGACCGGGACGAGATTCGGCGAGCCGCTGGCCAGCGTCGAATCCACGGGATGTGGCAACACCCATCCGTCGACGACGGGGAAGAACTGGGGTGAACCCGGATTGGCGAGCTTGAGTGCTGCCTGAAGAACTTTCTGCGCATCGGCTGCGCGCATCTGCGCTGCCGCGTCGGCGCCATTGCCGTGCACTCCAAGTGAATCCGCCAGCTTCAGCGAAGCGGCGCGCGCCGTCTCCTGACGGATGACACCGATGCCGACGCCGGTGCCGCTCTCCAGAATCGCGCGCTGGAAAAGGCCTTTCGCCAACGGCGATGCGATCAGCGAGCCGACGCTCATTCCGCCCGCCGACTCGCCGAAGATCGTCACCCGCGACGGATCGCCACCGAATCGGGCGATGTTGCGCTTTACCCACTGCAGCGCGGCAATCTGATCGAGCAGTCCGTAATTCCCCGCGGCGTGATGCGGAGACTCCGCAGCGAGCGCGGGGTGCGCGAAAAACCCGAATGGTCCGAGGCGATAGTTGAGCGTCACCACCACGGCGCCCTTCTGGGCGAGCCGCGCCCCGTTGTGCCGCTCTTCGCCGCCGAACCCGGCGAAGAATCCGCCACCGTGAATCCAGACCATCACCGGACGTGGCGCGCGATTGTCGAGCGACTTCGTCCAGACGTTGAGGTAGAGGCAATCCTCCGAAACTCCGGCCGCGAACGGATCGATATCGCTGTACGGCTGGTGCTGCATGCAGTTGTGGCCGAGGTCGCGCGCCGCGCGAACGCCCTGCCAGCGAGCGGGCGCTTGAGGGGGCTTCCATCTCAGGTCTCCGACTGGAGGAGCGGCGTATGGGATGCCGCGGAAGACCATCACGTTAGTCGTAGAATCCACAGCGCCTTCGAGGGTGCCGGTGTCGATGGTGACGCGTGGGAGCTTGGCGCTGGCCGCGCTCACGAGGGTGGCAATGATCGCCGCGCCGAGTACCGGAATTCGCAGATTGGTGGTCATGGTCGTTGACTGAGTGGGTTATCAACGATGCTGGAGGATTCAGTCCGGGGGCAAGGCCGTGGCCAATTCCCTGTACATCTCGACGTGATCGAACCGCCGACCCTCGGCGTCCATCGTCCAACCTGGAATGACACCCACCTCGCGGTACCCGAGCGCTTTATAAAAGCCCACCGCCTCAAACCCAACCCGGGTGTTGAGCTGGATCAACGTCCGCCCATTCTCGAGCGCAGCATCGTGCAAGGCCTGCATTAGCAGCTTGCCGATCCCCTGACCGCGCGCCGCCCTCGCCACGAACAGTTTCTGCACTTCGGCGCGGTGCCGGGAATTCTGCCGCTGCGCCAGCGCGAGCTGACCAGAGCCGAGCACGCCGCCGTCGTTGCTGGCGACCAGCAGGAGACGCGTTCCAGCGTTCAGCTCGGGGATGATGGAAAGCCAATAATCGTGTGCCGTCTGCAGAGTCATCGGCGAAAAGAATCCGAGCGGGACTCCGCCGTTCACGACGTCGCGGAAAATCTGGACGAGGTCGGGCAGAACGCTATCGAGCTCTGACGCGGGGACGATGCGAATCCTCGTCGACGTCGGGGTGATCGGCGGAGTCTGGATCATGTAGGGTGAAGAATAATCTGCGACTGATCTCATAGTGGCGAACGAAACCGTGACGAAACCGTCAAAAAAAACAAACGTTGGATGTTGCAACGAGCCGACGGTGACTAATATCTGTTTGTCCACCCAACGACGAGGAAGGTTTGCCGGTTACTTACCACATAGATCACAAGCGGCGACTGGTGAGCAGTCGTTTGTGGGGAGCAGTAACTGACAAAGAGATCCACGAGCACAACGACAAACTCCGCAACGACCCCCACTTCGATCCGAGCTATCGACAGATCGTCGATCTGACCGGGATCACTGAAATCAAGGTCTCGACTGTCACCATCAACGAGACATCGCTGAACCAGATCTTCAATCCCGGCACTCGCCGCGCCATGGTGGCGACCAGCGACGCGACCTTCGGAATGGCGCGAATGTACGCGCTTCGCGCCGAGGGCCTGGGACAGACCGTAGAGGTGTTTCGCGATTGGCCGCCTGCCGAGGAATGGCTCGGAATCTGAGCGTAGTGTGAACCTACGCGCGGGAGCGGGTGTCTAATGTTTATGCCCTTCCCCAAGTCGATTGCACTTTCTGTAGCGCTCGCGTGTGCCGCGCCCCCGCTCGGCGCGCAGGGTATTGCTGCACTGGCGGTCCCGAAGGCGGATGAGAATTCAGAGGCTGCGTACCACGCCAGGGTTCGCGAGGCGGTGACGACTGTGCTACAGAACTGGACCGAATCGCTCCAGCGGAAAGATTCAGTGGCGACAGCGGCGACCTACACACGGAATGCGCGATCATTCGTCGGTGATAAACCCGAGGCCGTGACTGCCGCGGCGGTGATGAAGCAGCTCTTCGCCACGTCGCTCGCCGGATCCCACCTCGCACTCACGGTCGATGATTTCGACATGAGCGGCGAGCTTGCATTCGTATCGGGTGTGCTGGTTTCGCAGAGTGATACTGGAGATTCCGCGCCGTCCTACATCCGCTCGCTGTTCGTGCTCAGGTTCGACGACTGGCACAACCGCTGGCAGGTGAGAGAGCAGATCCTCAACTGGAACGAAGCACGGACTCGCTGAGCAGCGTTTACCAAACATTGACATAAGCTCCAATCCAACCGCCCTACCTTGGTTTGCCAGGGGGGGAAGGATGAGATTTTCGCTGATGGTGATGGCGACGCTGGCGGTTGCGTCCAATGCCGTGGCCCAGAATAATCCGCTCGCCGACACGCTCGAGCTCATGGAGCGGCAATCCTGGCGAGCGTGGCAGAGCCACGACGGAAAGTTCTTCGAGGGATTCCTCTCCGACGATCACGTCGAAGTGGGATCGTCAGGCACCTCCAGCAAAGCCTCCGTCGTAAAGTTCGTCGCCAGCGGGGTGTGCAAAGTGAGCAGCTATTCACTCGACGGCTTCAAGGCCACCCAGCTCGCGCGGAACACCGTGCTCCTCTCCTATCACGCCTCGCAAGACACCAGGTGCGGAGCCGCGATGGTGCCAAGTCCGGTCTGGGTCAGCTCGTTGTTCGTGAATCACAACGGCCGCTGGTATTGCGCCGTCTATCAGCAGACGCCCGACGCGACCAGGAAGCCCGCGCCTTAGGCAATCGCGGCAACACTGTCCGTTCATAAGATAGATGTCGTTTTTCTATCACCCGATGTCGTTTTTGTATCAACCTCACCCTCGGTGGTGTCCTCGCTCCTTAATTAGTCATCGATTGGCGATGCGCTAAGCCCAGGTCATCAGTCCAATCCCCGAGTGCGTATAGCGTAGCCCCTCCTTACATTAGTTTCGCCGCGAAACAGGGATCCCATCCTTGAACCCGCTCTTCGAAGAGCTTCAAAAGACCCTCGGACCTGGCTTCACGATAAAGACCGAGCTGCGCGCGGGCGGGATGGCGCGCGTCTTCGTCGCTCGCGATGAAGCGCTCGGCCGCGAGGTCGTCGTAAAAGTTCTGCCGCCAGAGCTGACGTACGCATTCTCGGCGGCGCGATTCGCGCGCGAGATCAAGTTGGCCGCCGCGCTGCAGGAGCCGCACATCGTGCCGGTGCTCTCCGCCGGGCAGACCGTCGGCGGACTTCCATACTTCACCATGCCGTTCGTGCGGGGAGAATCCTTGCGCGTACGCATGGCCAAGGGCCCGGTTCCGCTCGAGGAGGCCCTCTCCATTCTGCGCGACGTCGCTTCGGCGCTTGCCTACGCGCATCGCCAGGGAATCGTGCACCGTGACATCAAGCCTGAGAACATTCTCCTCAGCGAAGGCACGGCAGTGGTCACCGATTTCGGAATCGCCAAGGCAGTCCAGGCGGCGAGAAGGGAAGTGTCGCCCGAGATCACCCAGCCCGGCGACACCATCGGAACTCCGATGTACATGGCGCCCGAACAGGCCGCGTCCGATCCGGCGACCGATCAGCGCGCGGATATCTACGCCTGGGGCGTCGTCGCGTACGAGATCCTCGCCGGCAGGCACCCATTCGCGGAAATGCGAACACCGCAGGACCTGCTTGCGGCGCAGATGTCAGAGACGCCGCGTCCGATCACGGGCACCAATCCGAGAGTTCCGCGCGCGATCACCGACCTGGTGATGCGCTGTTTGTCGAAGCGCGCGAGCATGCGGCCTCCGACCGGCGCGGACTTGCTGAGAGTGCTCAACGAGCCGGCAAAGACGAGTTTCCCGCAGATGATCGCGCCGACCGGGCGTCGCCGCAGTGCAATGATCGCGATGCTGATCGTCGCGGTGCTGCTGATCGGCGGCGGTGCGATGTGGCGGGCGCGCGCGGCGTCTTCGCGAACGCCTTTGATCGCGGTACTTCCGTTCGAGACCCAGGGGCCGGCCGGCGACTCGACGTTTGCTGATGGCCTGCGTGACGCGGTCACCGGCAAACTCGCGCGGCTGCGCGGACTGAGTGTCATCGACCGGAAGAGCGTTTCGTCACTCGCTGCCTCTCCGGGAACCAACGCGCAGCAGGCCGGCAAATCGTTGGGCGCGGATTTCATCCTGACCGCATCGATTCGATGGGCCGTTGGACCCGACAGTCAGCCTCGCGTGCGCGTGAGTCCGGTGCTCATTCGAGTTTCGGACGGGACCACCCGCTGGGCGGGCGAGCCAGAGGTCGTATCACCCAGAGATCCATTCACCATCCAGTCGATCGTCGCGACGAGAGTCGCCGAGGCATTGGATGTGGTGATGGCGGCGAAGGAGCGCGCGACGATGGTCATGCGCGCCACGGATGATACCGGAGCTTTCGCCGCGGTCATCCGCGGCAAGCGTATCGCCGAGGAGAATACGACGGCCTCCAACGCGGAGTATGAGAAGGCTTTGCGCGAGTTCGAGCGCGCGTATGCGTTGGATCCGGAATACGCGGACGCTCTCGGTCTCGCATCGCAAATGTTGGCGGTGCTGTCGCTCGCCAACGGGACGAAGATGCTCGACTCTGCTTATGTCGTGGCACAGCGTGCGCTGAGCATCGATCCCACTCAGCCCAACGCTGTCGCCACCATTGCGTTCCGCGGCCT
The DNA here is from genome assembly GCA_036514115.1 of Gemmatimonadaceae bacterium. GTDB lineage: Bacteria > Gemmatimonadota > Gemmatimonadetes > Gemmatimonadales > Gemmatimonadaceae > UBA4720. The sequence goes on along the minus strand of DATBXT010000113.1, from coordinate 1,139 downwards.
GGACCGACCCGCGGAAGCTCTCGCGATACTAAGGCAGGCGGTGCGTGATAATCCGTCGAACGTGGAGCTCCTCGCCTACGAAGTGCGCGCGCTTCAGTTCGTCGGCGACTCCGCCGGGGCGTGGGACGCCGTGAAGCGCCTGGTTCCTCTCGCCCCCGCATCGAGGTCGGTGATCGCGAGCAGCTTCAACACCGCGCTTGCGCTTCGGCGGTTCAGTGACGCGGGCGATCTCGTCGCGCGTGAGCGCTCGCTCGATCCCGTCGGGCTCGGTCCGATCTTCCATGCTGCGACGCTTGCGGAGAAGCTGGGCGACAGCCTTGGCATTCAGCGAGCGGTGCGGGAGCTGCGGGCGCGCGGTGGCAGGCTCGGCGCGCTTGACGGCGAACTTATGCGACACGGGGGATTTGCGCTGCAAGCCGAGCTGGTGAACACTCCTCTCTCTTCGCTGGCACCCTCATCGACGCTCGACAGCGTGCAGTTGTACGCTGAAAAAGCCGAGCTGTTCGCCACGCGGGACAATTACGCGCGGGCGCGAGCGTTCGCGGATTCCGCCTGGCGTCTGGAGAAGCGGACGTCGGACGATCCGAATTTGTCGGCATATGTGCGGCGTGGGCAGTACGAAGTGCTTGCGTGGCTGGCGGCGATGGCAGGCGACCGTAACGTCGCGCTGAAGATGTTGAAGAAGGCGGGCGAGAGCCCGACGATCTCGCGTTACCCAAAGGGTCAGGAAGCCATTCAGCTGGCGTGCACGACGGCGGCGGTGTTCGGGTTTCTGGGCGACGCCGAGGCGATGGTTCCATTTACGCGAAAGTGTTTCACGAGCGCGAATGGTTATCCGGTCGCGTACTTCCAGGATCCGGAGTTTGCGTGGAGGAAGGAAGATCCGCGTTTTGCGGATATTCTTCGGCCTTGAAACGGGATGGATCGGGGCGCTTGGCTGGCGGAGCAGGGATGCATGGGGGCGTGAAACCGGCGCATCGAATACCGAAGCAGGGAGCTGAAAGCTTAGTCAGCTTCGCAGCTTCTCAGCTTTCATACTGGCACTAAGGAAAAGGGAAGAGCGCTGCCGTCGCTCCGATTCAGTATGCGTCAGAAAGATGGCAGCGAGCTGTGGGCCTCGGGGCAGCTTGGGACGTGGC
>DATBXT010000112.1:0-2448 GCA_036514115.1 Gemmatimonadaceae bacterium | reverse complement strand
GTAGTGGGGAGCGCGCTGGTGAGAGCAGCTGCCGCGAGCCCGCAGGAAGTGTTGAGGCTTACCCGCAGTCTGCGAGAGGGGCTCGATGGCTAGCGACAACCCGAAGGACGCCGACGTGGTGACACTCAAGGGCATGCGCTTTCACGCGCGCATCGGTGTGCTGCCGCACGAGGCCGAGATCGCCCAGTCTATAGAAGTAGATGCGTCGTTGTGGGTGCGACGCAGCGGCGCTCGGCCGACGTCCAAAGACATCGTCGATTATCGTCGCGTGTACGAGATGGTGGCCGAGGTCGTCACGGGCGGCCACACCAATTTTCTCGAGGAGGTCGGCGAGCGCATCGCCGAACGCGCGCTGCAGCTTCCGCTGGTGGAAAAAGTTCGGATCGCGGTGCGCAAGCCGAACGTGGCGCTACCGGGACCGCTGGCATACGCTGAAGTCGCCCTCGAGCGAGCGCGTGCGTGAAGGATGTCGCTTACATAGCGCTCGGCTCCAATCTGGGCCAGCGTGAGGTATTTTTGGCGGAGGCGCGACGTGCGATCGCCGGCCTCGATCTCACCCGGGTGCTCGCCCAAACGGATGCCGAGGAGACCGAGCCGATTGGCCCGGTAGCACAAGGACCCTTTCTCAATCAGATGGTCGCGATCGAAACGGAGCTGTCGCCGCAGGATCTGCTCGCTGCGCTCAAGCAAATCGAGCTTGCCGCCGGACGGGTGCGTTCCACACGCTGGGGGCCGCGCACGCTCGATCTCGACATCGTGTTGTTCGAGAATCAGAGTGTGCAGGATCCTGAGCTCACCGTCCCGCACCCGGAGTTGTCGAATCGCGCTTTCTGGATCAGAGAGCTCGCGGAGCTGAGGGCTTCCAAGCTTGGATAACAACGATTCAGCGGCAGGGGCGTCCACAGCTCGACGCGCGGAACGGCCCGTCACCGTACGCGATTTTGCCGAGCGCAAAAGCAAAGGCGAGAAGCTGGTGATGATGACCGCGTACGATGCTTTGTTCGGCCGACTGGTCGACGAGTCCGGCGTGGACGCAATTCTGGTCGGTGACTCCGTCGGCACGGCCATCATGGGATATCCATCTACGCTTCCGGTCACCCTCGACCACATGATTTACCACGCGTCCGCGGTGCGGCGTGGGGTGAAGCGCGCGCTCGTCATAATCGACATGCCTTTTCTTTCTTATCAGGCGAGTATCGAGAGCGCCGTGCTCAATTGCGGCCGCGCGATTCAGGAGACCGGCTCAGGGGCCGTAAAGGTAGAGGGCGGGAGTCCGGAAATGCTCGACACTGTGCACGCGCTGGTGCGAACCGGAATTCCGGTGATGGCGCACATAGGATTCACACCGCAGTCGGTGAATACCATCGGCGGTGCGCGCGTTCAGGGGAGAGAAGCCGAGGGTGCCGAGCGGTTGGTGGCGGAGGCGAAGGGTCTCGAGCAGGCCGGCGCGTTCGGAATCGTCCTTGAGCTGGTGCCCGCCGCTGTCTCGGAGCGGATCACTGCGGCAGTCGAGATTCCGACGATCGGAATCGGCGCGGGATCCAGTTGCGACGGACAGGTTCTGGTGTTGCCCGATGTGCTCGGTCTGAATGACACCTTTCACCCCAAGTTCCTCAAGCGCTACGCGGAAATGGCTGAGGAAGTGCGAACGGCTGTCGGCGCCTGGGCGCGGGACGTTCGCAGCGGCTCCTACCCGGATGCCGACCACAGCTTCTAGTCATGCAGCAGGTCGACACCATCTCCGAGATGCGCCACGCAGTCGCCGACGCGCGCGCGAAAGGTCAAAGCGTCGCATTCGTGCCAACGATGGGCGCCCTCCACGAAGGACATCTCACGCTCATCGATGAAGCGAAGCGCGTCGCCGATGTGGTGGTGATGAGCGTCTTCGTCAATCCTCTGCAGTTCGGGCCTACCGAGGACTTCGCACGCTATCCACGGACTCTGGATGAGGACGCGGGTCTCGCCAGCGCGCGGGGCGTCGATTTCATGTTCACGCCGACCCAGGCGGACATGTATCCAGAGCACGCGCCGGTGATCCTCATTCACCCCGGAAGTATCGGCAAGGAGTGGGAAGGAGCGGTGCGTCCTCACCACTTCGAGGGCGTGCTCACCGTGGTGGCGAAGCTATTTCACATCGTCATGCCCGACGTCGCCGTGTTCGGCCAGAAGGATCTCCAGCAGGTAGCCGTCGTAAAGGCGATGGTTCGCGATCTCAATTTCCCGGTGGGAATTCTTGTTGCGCCGACAGTGCGTGATCCCGACGGACTCGCCATGTCCAGCCGGAACCGATATCTGTCGCCCAAGGAGCGGGAGCTGTCGCTGATGCTGTCGAAAGCGCTCTTTGCAATGCGCGACGCGTTCATGCGAGGAGAGCGCCGCGCGAGCGCGCTGGAGGCGATCGGCTGGCGGATGCTCGAGCGGGTGGTCGGGCTGACGCCGCGTTACCTG
>DATBXT010000111.1:0-2193 GCA_036514115.1 Gemmatimonadaceae bacterium | reverse complement strand
TTACGGCCTCAAGGCGATGGAGCCTGGCTGGATCACGAACCGGCAGATCGAGGCCGCTCGTGTTGCTCTGACGAGACACATCAAGCGTGGTGGCAAAGTCTGGATCCGGATCTTCCCCGACAAGCCGATCACCAAGAAGCCCGCCGAGACCCGCATGGGTAAGGGAAAAGGCTCGCCCGAGGGCTGGGTGGCAGTAGTGAAGCCGGGACGGGTGATGTTCGAGCTCGAGGGCGTGACGCCTGATATCGGACGGAAGGCGATGGCGTTGGCCGCCGCCAAGATCGGAATCAAATCGAAGTTCGTGATGCGTGAGGAGGCACACACGGATGCTAGCTAGTGACATTCGCGAGATGAGCGAGGCGGACATCAATGCCCGCATCGCCGAGCTGGAGAGGGAGAGATTCAACCTTCGCCTCGCATCCGGCACCCGCACGCTCGACGATCCGCTTCGTTTGCGGGTCATCAGGAGAGACGTGGCGCGGCTCAAGACCGTGCTGCGGGAGAAAGTGATTGGCGTCGCCGAGGTTGGCAGCGGGAGCCGCGAGCGGCGAAGCGAGAAGCGCATTGCGACCAAGAGAACGGGAAGACGCGGGCGCAAGAGCGCCACGGCGACGAACCGTGCGAAGACGAGTAAGAGGGCTTAATGGCTGATTTGGCGAAGACTGAAAACGCCGCGGTAGAGCGCACCTCGCGTAAGACGCGGGTGGGCACGGTCGTGAGCGACAAAATGCAGAAGACGGTCGTTGTTTCGATCGAGCGCAGAGTCCAGCATCCGGTGTACGGCAAGATGATCCGCCGCACCAAGAAGCTGAAAGCTCACGACGAGCAGAACGAGGCGAAGACAGGCGACACCGTCCGCATCATGGAGACCCGGCCCTTGTCGAAGGACAAGCGGTGGCGCGTGGTCGAAATCATCGAACGTGCACGTTAACGGAGACGACCAGTGATCCAGCAGGAATCGGTGGTCAAGGTAGCGGACAACTCGGGCGCGAAAACGGCGCTCGTGATCCGCGTGCTCGGCGGAACGCGCCGGCGGTACGCATCGCTCGGCGATGTCGTGATCGTCGCCGTGAAGAACGCGCTCCCTAACGGCACCGTAAAGAAGTCGGACGTGGCGCGCGCGGTCGTGGTTCGCACCGCGAAGGAGACCAGGCGTAAAGACGGCTCCTACATTCGCTTCGACGAGAACGCAGTGGTAATCATCAACGACGCAGGCGAGCCGCGTGCGACCCGTATCTTCGGACCCGTGGCGCGCGAGCTCCGCGAGAAGAAATACATGAAGATCGTATCGCTGGCTCCAGAGGTGATTTAAGTGAGAATCCTGAAATATCGGAAGACGGCGAAGACGAGACTGCACGCGCGTCACGCGTTGAACGCGAAGCGTCAGAAGCTCAACGTCTCCAAGGGTGATACCGTCCGCGTGATGCGCGGCGAAGACAAGGGCAAGGAAGGCAAGGTCATTCGGGTTTTCCTGAAGACCGGCCGCGTAACGATCGAAGGCGTGAACCTGGTGAAGATGCACCGCAAGGCGCGGACAGCCGAGGAGCAATCGGGAATCCGCGAAGCGCCGGCGTCGATTCACTCATCGAACGTCATGCTGCTCGATCCGAAGTCGGGTGAGCCGACCAGAACGCATTCGCGATTCGACACCGATGCATCGAAGGTCGATCGTCGCAGAACCAAAGAGCGCGTCAGCATCAAGAACGGGGAACCGATTCCCCGCGTGCGCTGACCGAGGATTAGATAATGGCAACCAAAGAGAAGAAGCAGGGGAAAAAGCGCGAGGTTCAAGCGCAGACACAGGCTGAGCATGCCGGCAAGGATCTGCCGGTACCGCCGGCTCGTCTCCGCATCTATTACGAGAAGACCGTTCGCGACCGGCTGAAGAACCAGTTCGGGTTCACCAACGTCAACCAGATCCCGACGCTCGAGAAGATCGTGATCAACTGCGGCGTCGGCGAGGCGATCAAGAACCCCAAGGTTCTGGATACCGTCGTGTTCGAACTGAGCATCATCACCGGCCAGCGCCCGGTCCGGAAGAAAGCGAAGAAATCGATCGCCAACTTCGGCCTGAGACAGGGTCAGGAGATCGGTGCCGCAGTAACGCTTCGTGGAGCGAGGATGTGGGAGTTCCTCGACCGGTTCGTCACGGTGGCGATCCCGCGCATCCGCGATTTCCGCGGCGTCAACACG
>DATBXT010000110.1:0-26613 GCA_036514115.1 Gemmatimonadaceae bacterium | reverse complement strand
GACACTTTGGTCTTGGTTGTTTCCGCAGCCTATCGTGATACCCTCGCGCCCTATACCTGGTGGTTTCCGATCGTTGGCAGGGTGCCCTACAAGGGATACTTCGATTTCGCCGCCGCCAAGCGCGATGCGAAAGGTCTGGCTGACGATGGCTTCGACGTCTACGTGCGCCCATCGGATGCTTTCAGCACTCTGGGCTTCTTCAACGATCCGTTGTTGAATACCACCCTGAAAGGTGATTCGCTCGGCCTCGCAAACACCGTCATCCACGAGCTGACGCACAACACGTTCTACGCGGCGGGTCAGGCCGCCTTCAACGAATCCTTTGCGATGTTCGTCGGGGCGCGGGGAGCCGCTGCCTTCTTCCGATCGCGCGGCCAGGAGACCGCCGCCGCCAAAGTCGATGCGGAGTGGGAGGACGATAAGCTGCTGGCGAGGTTCTGGTCACGGGTGATCGGCTCGCTCGATTCCGCCTACGCTGCCCACCCGTCCGACAAAGCGGCGCGAATCGCGGCCCGCGACAGCGTCTACGCGCATACGCGTCTCGCGCTCGTGAACGAGATCGGGCCGCAGCTGAAGACTATAAATCCGATTTATGCTCAGCGCGTGACGCTCAACAACGCGGCGCTACTGGCACGGCGGGTGTATGCGAGCGATTTAGATGTATTCGATCTCGTCTACGAGAAGGAGGGACGGGATCTCAAGCGGAGCATCGGGCGGGTGATTGGGCTGGCGAAAGCAAATCCGAAAGCGCCGTTTGCGGCGCTACGGGCGTGGGTGAATCGATAGGGTCGACTCAGGCCCGAGTCTCGGGCGGCCCGAATCGCGAGCGAAGCAGCGCACGCAAATCGACCAGCGGCTGCTTTCTCGGCTCCTCCGCGGCGGCCGGCGCGTTGTTGGAGGACAGCGCAACGCGCTGCATGTTGTCTCGCACTCCGCGATCGATGAACCGACAGAGTTGATCGAGTGAGTAGTTGGCGCCGCGGCGTGTCGAATACGCGTTGAGCGGGTACGTCACGCTCAGGTGATTCCGGGCGCGAGTGAGGGCGACGTACATGAGACGGCGTTCTTCTTCTGTCTCTTCTTCGTTGTTGAGACAGCGTGCGGAAGGGAACCAGCCGTCGACGGCCCAGATCACGAACACTGCATCCCACTCCTTTCCCTTCGCAGAGTGAGCCGTGCTGAGTATCAGTGCGTCATTTTCCTCTTTGGTGCCTGTCGCGAGGTCCTGGGTAGCCTGAGGGGGTTCGAGGGCGAGCGCCGAGAGGAACGTAGCGCGATCGGGATAGCCGGCGGCGATCACCTGCAGCTGATCGAGGTCTGCCAGTCGCGGCTCGACGCGATCGTACCGCTCGCGCAGGATGTTGTCGTACATCAATCGCACCCGAGCGATGTCGGCTGCGGCCTGGGCCTGGTCGACCACGGGGCCAGCTCTCAAAGTGTCGAGCAGCTGAACGAGCGCCGCGTGGGCGGCTCTCGCCTTTGCCGGCGGATTATACCGCCCGAACGCGGTCGACTCCCAGGCGGCCGCGACCATCGAATCGATTGCCGCTCTTGCGGTGGCGTCGCCGATCCCCGGTAGCAACATGAGGAGTCGGTACCAACTCACCTCATCGCGAGGGTTCTCGAGAATGCGAAGGAAGGCCAGGACGTCCTTCACGTGCGCGGCCTCCAGGAATTTCAGCCCGCCCCATTTCTCGAATGGGATCTTTCGATTGGTGAGCTCGATCTCCAGATCTGCCGACATGTAGCCCGCGCGGAACAGAACCGCAATCTGAGCGAGCGGCGTCCCTTCCTCGTGGAGCTCCAGAATACGATCCACGACGAACTGGGTCTGTTGCTGCTCGTCGCGCGCGGAAACCAGCCAGGGCTGCTCACCGCCTGTGCGCTCCGTCCACAGATTTTTGGTGAAACGCTCGGGCGCGCGCGAGATCACTGTATTGGTGACCCCAAGAATCGGCTGGGTGGAGCGGTAGTTCTGTTCCAGAGCAACGACTGTCGCGCCGGGGAACTGCTTCGGAAAATCCAGAATATTCCGGAAGTTCGCTCCCCGGAATGAGTAGATGCTCTGCGCGTCGTCACCGACCACCGAGATGTTTTTGTGCGCGACGCACATGCCCCGAAGAATGCGCGCCTGCAAGACGTTGGTGTCCTGATACTCGTCGACGAGGATGTGATCGTAGAGGCCCGAGATCTCTGCGCCCAGCTCCGGCGACGCCTCCAGCATCAGCGCCCAGAAAAGAAGCAGATCATCGTAATCGACGAGGTTGCGCTCCTGTTTGCGACGGGTATAGTCGCTGTAGATCTTCGTGAAATCCTCGAGGTAATCGACGAACTGCGGGTACGAATCGCGGACGATATCGTCGATCGGAATCTCGGTGTTGATATGCCGGGAATAGACGTACTGCAGCGTTTCCTTCTTGGGGAATCGCTTCGATTTGGCCGCGTAGCCGAGCTGGGCGCGCGACAGCTGCATCAAGTCAGCGGAGTCGCCCTGGTCCATGATGGTGAAGTCCTTCGGCAGCCCCGCCGCTGGACCGTACCGCCGCAGCAGGCGATGCGCAGTCGCGTGAAACGTCCCGCCGTGAACCCGCTTGCTGTTGCCGCCGACCAATCGTTCCGCCCGCGACAACATTTCCTGAGCGGCGCGGCGAGTGAAGGTGAGAAGGAGAATGCGTTCGGCGGCGACGCCACGGTCGAGAAGATGCGCCACGCGATAAACGAGCGTGCGCGTCTTGCCTGTGCCCGCGCCAGCGATGATGAGCAGCGGACCATCACTGTGAGTCGCCGCGGCTGCCTGTTGTGGGTTGAGCTCGGCGGCGAAGTCGCGAACATTCACCGAAGCTTCAGTGCGTGGCCGGGCAGGGTAGACCTTCAGGGTGTCACTCACGCAGCGGTCTCGAACAGCGTCGAGCGCGACGTTACGACAGCAGTGAGATCAAAGGCTTCAGCGAACTTGGCGCTTACACGATCTCTGACGTCCTGCATCGAGATCTCGTCCGAACCGGATTCGCGCGCGACAGACGTCATGACCACTCCGTCGATTCCGCACGGGACGATCAGGTCGAAGTATGAGAGATCAGTCGTCACGTTGAGCGCGAAGCCATGCCATGTGACCCAGTCGCGCGCGTGAACTCCGATGGAAGCGATCTTCCTGCCGCGCGTCCACACACCAGTGTAGGCCGTATTTCGTTCGCCGGGAATTCCGTAATCGGCAAGCGCATTGATCAGGGATTCCTCGATCTTTCTGAGGTACCAGTGCAGATCCTGGCGGTGCCGTTTGAGGTCGATGATGGGATATCCGACCAGCTGTCCGGGGCCATGGAACGTGATGTCACCGCCACGCTCGACTTCGAACAACTCGACGCCTTTACTGCTCAGGAATTCGGGCGAAGCGACCAGGTGCTTTTCCTTGGAGGCGCGACCCAATGTGACGACAGGAGGATGCTCGACGAGCAGCAGTACATCCTGCGGAATCGCGCCGGAAATCCGATCCCGCGCAATGCTGCGTTGGAGTTCCAAAGCCTCGCTATACTCGACGCGCCCAAGCGGGACCGTCCATAGCTCGCGCTCAGCCACGGTGCGCCACTGCAATCACGCGTCGAGAACCTTGCCCATTGAATCGAGCGCAGCCTGGGCGACGGCCTCCGACATCGTCGGGTGGGCATGAATCGCCAGGTCGACTTCCTCGACCGTGAACTCGTTCTCGCGGGCGACGGCGAGCTCGTGGATCATCTCGGTGGCGTGGGCTCCAATGATGTGCGCGCCAAGGATCTCGCCGTACTTTGCATCGCGGATGATCTTGACGAAGCCCTCGGTGTCACCTGACGTGCGAGCGCGACCGTTGGCCGAAAAAGGAAATTTGCCGACCTTGTAGTCGATTTTCTTTTCCTTCACCTGCGCCTCCGTCAAGCCGATCGATGCAACTTCGGGATGACAATAAGTCGCGCTCGGGATATTCCCGTAATTCACCTTGTGAACGTGCTGTTGACCGGCGAGGAACTCGGCGAAGACGACACCCTCGCGCTGACCCTTGTGGGCGAGCATCGGTGGGCCGGCGACGTCACCAATCGCGTAAATACCCTTGACCGATGTCTCCATGCGCTCGTTGATCTTTATGAAGCCGCGGTCGGTGAGCTGAACACCAAGCTCCTTGATACCGATATCATCGATGACGGGGGCCCGGCCTGCGGCGACGAGCACCTTTTCGACCTCCAGGTCCTGCTTCTTGCCGCCAACCTCGACGCTCATTGTAACCGAGCTCTTCCCAACCTTCACGTTGCTGACTTTGGCGCCTGAGAGCACATCGATTTTCCGCTTCTTGAAGCTCCGCGTGAGCTCGGTGCTGCAATCCGCGTCTTCCAAAGGAAGGATGCCCGGAAGTACTTCGATCAGCGAAACCTGAGTGCCGAATGCGCTGAAGACGTCGGCGAACTCGCAGCCTACCGCGCCAGCGCCGATTATCGCCATGGTCTTTGGCGCCTGCTCGAGAATGAGTGCCTCGTCCGAGGAGATTACGGTCGTCTTATTGAGCTCGAGACCGATCTGGGGCAGGCCTTTTACACGGGAACCGGTGGAGATGACGATCGCTTTCTTCGCGTCGTGCTTCTCGTCTTTGCCATCCGCTTTGACGGTGATGGAGTTCTTGCCGGTGATTTTTCCGGTGCCTTTGATCCAGCTGATCTTGTTCTTCTTGAAGAGGTACTCGACTCCCTTGGAGTTCTGAGTGCTTACCGCGCGCGACCGCTTCATCGCAACACCATAATCGAGCTTCACGTCGCCAACCGTGATCCCGAAGTCCTTGGCTTTGGAGACCTTCGTCGCCAGCGATGCCGCTTCCAGCAGCGCTTTAGCGGGAATGCATCCCCAGAGCACACAGGTGCCGCCGAGGCCTTCCTTCTCGACCACGGCGACGGACATGCCGAGCTGTGCGGCGCGAATGGCGCCAATATATCCTGCGGGGCCGCCGCCGATAAAAATCACGTCGTAACTTGCCATTTCGATTTCTTGGGTAGAAAGTCCGAAGGAAATTTACTAAGTCGGACCGGAGGCGGGGCGGGTACTCAGCTCCTCGCCTGCGACGGCGAGCCTCTCAGCCTGAAAGAGAAGCTCGCCTCGTCGTCTGTGAAACGGTGGCGCACGATTCGTCGAACCAACTCGACAAGTCAGTCCTCGGTTGTAGCGTCGGCTGCCTCTCCGGGTAAAGGCGTTAGATCGCTGTTGGCGACTCGCGTCCAACCCTGACTGGGATCGAAAAGCTTGATCTGCACGGCCTGTTCGGCCGTGTCTTTGCCGAGGTCGCGCTGGTAGACGATACCGTCATGGCTGACGATGAACGTCATGATTCCAGACTCACCGTACGACACTGGGTACGCGACAACCGCGAACCCACCGATCTGGCTCTTTCGCACGAGGTAGTCGTACGCGCCGCCCTGAGCGGAAGGGCCCTGCGCGGTGAGCATTCTGAAACGATATCCATGGAGTGATGTGCTGGTTGCCGGATAGCCTTCACCTGCGGCGGAAGCAACAACTTCCCCCAGTGGACTCTGCGGCTCGCCAGGGTTGGCCTTCCAGTACAGACCATCCTGCTGACCTGGTGTGCTACGGAATTTCTGGGCGTACTCCAGGATCTTGTCGCCGTTGTGGTCGACCCTGTAGTAGTCTCGCTGAGCGTCGCCAACTGCCAGACATGTCTGGATGGTGAGCAGCTCATTCCGCCCGATGCGCCTGTTGACGATTTCCTCCAGTCCGGTCGGCGAGTCAAACACCCAACCGTTGTCGGTCTTGACGAGGGGGATCGGCAGCGGCCAGCCATCGTTGCCGACGACGAGCACTTTCGAGCCATCTTCTTTGGTGGTGAACTCGTGCTTCGCGTCGTAGAGCTGAAGGAAATCACCGCGCAGGTTCTGGTCCGAGACAGAGTCGTCCGATCTGAAGAGACGCTCAGATCCTTCGCCAAACTGGGCCGTCAGAGCCTTGACATCGTTACTTCGAAGTGAAGTTGCGAATGCATCCACGGCCTGCTCCGGACTCGAGTACGCCGTGCCTCGCTTGTCCGCGCAAGCGGTCAGAACAATGCTGAGGGCGACGGCTGCGCCGATCTTGTTGATCACGTGCGAACGCCCTTTCGAGTTCCGCATTGGTAGATCCCTCTCTTCTTGAGCGTTCATCTCCGCCTCCCGCCGCCACCACCGCGGCTCCCACCGCCTCTGCTAGCGCCGCCACGCGAGCCGTAGCTGCCTGATCTTGATCCGCTATTCATTCCGCCGAATGCGCCACTGCTTCCCCGCGACGAGTTGCCCATTGAGGAACTTCCACGGGAGTCACGCGAGCCTGCGTTGCTGCGGGAGCCAGCGTCGCGCGTTCCGGCGCTCGTCCCACGATTACCAGCGCCTCCGGCGCCGCCGCGATCACCCGCACTGCCCGTTCCGCGCCCTGCGTCACGAGATCCAGCTCCGCCGCCGAGACCCGACGCGCCACCTAGATTGTCCTGGCCGCGGAAAGAATTGCGGGCAGCAGCGTTCTGGCTGGCGCCGCGATCGTACTTGGCCTGAGTGGCGCCATCCCGATACGACACACCCTGGCGATGCGATGGATCGTGCTGCCAGGCTTTGCCTGCACCCCCGGCTCCCCCAACTCCACCAACTCCACCGACTCCTCCAGCTTTGCCGACACCACCGGCGCCGCCTACACCACCGACTCCACCGGGTTTGCCTACGCCACCGACACCTCCGACACCGCCAACTCCTCCTACACCTCCCGGTCCGCCAACGCCGCCGACACCGCCTACTCCACCAACACCGCCTACTCCTCCAACACCACCCACTCCTCCAACTCCACCCACTCCACCAACGCCGCCACCGATGCTGACGTTATTGATGTTGATGCTCCCGCCGCCCCAACCTGCGCCGTAAGCGCCCCACGCTCCGCCCCAGACGCCGATGGCGATGCCCACGCCCAGCCCAAACCACAGGCCCGAACCCGGATAGCCGTACGGAGGTGGCCAGTAATAAGGCGGATACGCCGGGTATCCCCATGCGCCGTACACCGAGTTGGTGTAGGTCGGCACGTAGATCGTCTCGGGACTCGACGACTCGATCACTATGATCTGTGGTGGAGTCGGCGGCGGTGCATCAGCGGGCGCCTTTTCCGTCTTCACCGTCATCTTGTCGTCGGTCTTGAGATTTCCTGCCTCTTTCGCTTTCGCGCGCAGCTTCTGAATCGCCGCGAGGACGTCTTTCTGCTGTGCCAGGACTGCATCGCCGACTTTCTGGGTCCAATCGACCTTGTCGTCCATCATCTTCAACACATCGGGCAGAGCCACCAGCTCTTTGACGCTATTGTCCCAGGTTTGCTTTTTCACTTCCTTGACGAGCGCTTCTCCCTTCAGGGTCTTGTTCGCCTGAACCCAGCGACTCGCCTGGACGACCTCGAGCGGATAAGTCGACGCCACGAGGATCTGGGCGATGACCTTGTCAGGATACAAAGCGATCGGCGCCATCAGCGAAGCCAGCTCGTCGTCCTTGAAAGTTTTTACCGCTTTGGCTGGTATACTCGCGGTGGCAGCGGTGGGAGCTGCTGAAGCGGTCTGCTTCGGTGGAGGAACAGGTGTGGGCGTTCCCTGCGAAGCTGCGGGAAGCACAAAGAATGGCGCGTAAAGCGTTAACAGCAGCAGGCACGCTATGAGTTTTCGACCCATCGCTCCCCCTAATTCGTGGCTACGGAGTATCTCGTAGGCGATAGTAGGGCTTGGTGCAAAGCGTTGGTACCCGGACTTTAGTCGGGTGGGAAGAGCTTTCGTCCGCTTCTATGTCGTCCAGAAAGTCAGATAAAACAATGCCACGTGATATGCGACGATGTGGCTACCACCGTCGCCGAGAGAATGGCGGCGCTGAAGATTTAGCGCAGTCGCGACCGTGGAGCGGCCAGGGAGCCTAGATCACGAGCGAGAGTGGATTCTCGAAATACCGTTGCAATGTCTGCAGGAACTTCGCACCCGTAGCGCCGTCAATCACACGATGATCGCAGCTCATCGTCACCCGCATGCGACTGCGAACCTCGAGCTGTCCATCGACCACAACAGGTTTCTCTTCAACGCCTCCGATGGCGAGGATGCCCGCCTCAGGAGGATTGATGATGGCGGTGAACTGATCGATGCCGAACATCCCGAGGTTGGAGACCGAGAAAGTCGAGCCAGTGTATTCCTCCGGAGCGAGCCTCCTCTCTCGAGCACGTCCGGCAAGATCTCGCGCTTTCGCCGAGATATCCCAGAGCGTCATTCGGTCGGCGTCGAAGAGAACCGGCGTGATGAGCCCATCTTCAACTGCGACCGCCATCGCTACGTGGATGCGGTTGAACTTACGGATCTTGTCGCCCAACCAATGTGCGTTGACCTCTGGATGCTCGGCCAACGCCAGCGCCACCGCCTTGATGACGATGTCGTTAAAGGACGCCTTGTACTGATCACCCATCTCGGCGAGCTGAGATCTCAGCTCGGCCGCGCGTGTCGCGTCGAACTCCGCGGTAAGGAAGAACGTCGGCACCGGTCCGTTCGACTCCGCCAGCCGGCGCGCGATGGTCTTTCTGATCTGAGTGAGAGCGACATCCTTGAAGTCGCCCTCAGTCGCCAGGCGCTCTGCAGCCGCCGAGCGACCGCTGGCGGCGCCAGCGGCTTTTGCATTCTCGATATCGCGCTTGAGGATCCGACCACCCGGGCCCGTTCCCTGAATTCCGCCGAGCTGAATACCCCGTTCGCTGGCAAGTCTTCGCGCGAGCGGAGAGGAGCGCTGACGCCCACCAGCTGCGGGCGAAGCTGGACGTGACGAGCCGTTTCCACTTCGCGCTGCAGGCGGCGAAGGAGGACGCGGTGCGGCTGGCCTCGGTGGAGGAGCCGCCGGAGCGGATGATGCCTTTTGCTGGGGAGGAGTGGAAGCTTCCCCTTGTGATTGCGCCGGCGTTTGAGGCACGGCGGTGGCGCCGGCCGCCTCTTTTGTCTCGGCAACGGCAGCATTGGGCGTCGTCGCCTGCGCGCCTGCATCAGCTTTTGCGGCAGGCGCTGCGGCCGCAGCAGGAGCCGCCGAGCCCACGATCGAATCGATGTTCTCGTCTGGTCCGGCGATCACCGCGAGCAGAGTTCCAACCGGCGACGCGTCTCCTTCGTTGGCGAGGCGCTTGCGCAGAACGCCGTCACCCCGCGCGACGAGCTCCATCACCGCCTTGTCGGTTTCGACTTCAGCGAGGACATCGCCCGACTTGATCTGGTCGCCTTCGTTCTTGCTCCACTTGACGAGGCGGCCTTCTTCCATCGTCGGCGAGAGCGCTTCCATCACTACTTTGGTTGCCATGACGGGTCAGTCGAGGTACATGACTTTCTTGATCGCCGCGACGGTCTTGCCGGCGTCCGGCTTTGCCGCTCTTTCGAGGTTCTTTGCGTAAGGCATAGGCACGTCTTCCTGATGGACGCGCAGTACCGGCGCGTCGAGATCGTCGAAGCACTCGCGCTGAATGAAGTCGACAACCTGGGCGCCCATGCCGCAGATCTCCCAACCCTCTTCGAGCACCACCGCGCGATTCGTCTTCTGTACCGAGCGAGCGATCGCTTCGACATCCATCGGTCTCACCGTGCGAAGATCCACCACGTCAATGTTGATTCCTTCCTTGGCGAGATCATCAGCGACGCGCATGGCGACGAGCACCATCTTGCCGTGGGTGATCACGGAGCAGTGGTCGCCCTCGCGCTTCAATTCGGCGACACCAATCGGGACGATGTGCTCACCGTCGGGCACTTCGCCCTTGGTGTTGTAGAGCATCTCGCCCTCGAGGAACACCACGGGATTGTCGTCGCGGATTGCCGACTTGAGCAGGCCTTTCGCATCGGCTGGCGTGCCCGGAGTAAGAACCTTGAGGCCGGGGATATGTGCGAGCCAGCTTTCCCAGGCTTGAGAGTGCTGCGCGGCGAGCTGTAGTGCGGCGCCGTTCGGACCGCGAAACACCATCGGCATTTTGTACTGGCCGCCGGACATGTAGAGCATCTTCGCGGCGGCGTTCACTACTTCGTCTATCGCCAGCAGCGCAAAGTTCCAGGTCATGAACTCGACGATCGGTCGCAGCCCGACCATTGCTGCGCCGACACCGACGCCGGCAAAGCCCAGCTCGGTGATTGGTGTATCGACGATGCGCATGGGGCCGAACTCGTCGAGAAGTCCCTTGGACACTTTGTAGGCGCCGTTGTACTGCGCGACTTCCTCTCCCATGAGGAAGACGGTGTCGTCGCGCTGAAGCTCTTCGCGGAGCGCCTGGGTGAGCGCGTCACGGTAGGTGACTACTGGCATCAGGAGCTCGTGTCCGCGTAGACGTCGGTGTAGAGCTTCTCCGGCTGGGGCTCGGGACTGGCGTCGGCAAAGTCCCACGCATCCTGGGCAATCGCCTTGGCTTCGTCGTCGATCTTGTGCATCTCGCCTTCGGTGAGCTCGCCGGCCTCGTACATCAGATTGTGCAGCACCAGGATCGGATCGCGCTTCATGTTCTCTTCCAGCTCGTCCTTCGTGCGATAGGTGCCGCTGACCGCATCTGACATGGAGTGGCCCATGAAGCGGTAAGTGCGCATCTCGATCAGGGTCGGACGCTTCTCCTTGCGTCCGCGCTCGACGGCGCGGTTCATTGCTTCGCGCACGGCAAAGACGTCCTGACCATCCACTGACTCCCCGTCCATGCGGTAGCCTTTGGCGCGGAGAACAGCGTCTTCGTTGGCAGTCGAGCGGGAGATCGCCGTACCCATGCCGTAACGATTGTTCTCGATGATGAAGATCACGGGCAGATCCCACAACGAAGCGAGATTGAGCGCTTCGTGAAAGGCGCCAATGTTCACCGCGGCTTCGCCGAAGAAGCAGACGCACACCTGGTTGCCGCGTCGATACTTGATCGCGAAGCCGACTCCGGCCGCTATTGGAACGTGACCACCGACGATCCCATGACCGCCCATGAAGTTGGTCTCTGCATCGAAGAGGTGCATCGAGCCACCTTTGCCGCCCGAGCAGCCGCCTTCACGTCCGAAAAGCTCGGCCATGATAGCGCGCGGATTGATGCCGCGAGCCAGAGCCTGACCGTGATCTCTATAAGCGGTGATGACATAGTCGTCAGGGCGGAGCATCGACATGACGCCGGTGGAGATCGCCTCCTGACCGATGTAGAGATGGCAGAAGCCGCCGATCTTACCGAGAGCGTAGGCTTCGGCGCAACGCTCCTCGAATCGGCGCTGGACGAGCATTGAGTGAAGCAGCTCTCGACGGAATTCCGGCGTGGTTCCCTCGAACTCTGCGCGCGACGAAGGCTTGGCGCCGTCAGAGCCGTTATTGCCGGCCGTCGGCTGGTCTTTCCGTTTCTGGTTCACGGGCCGTTTCGTGTCAGTAGTCATACGCCTGCCGCCTGCACCTGCTCCCACGCGTGGTAGCTGGAGCGAACGAGCGGTCCTGATTCAACGTGACGGAATCCCATCTCCATGCCGATTTGATAGAGCTCTCTGAATTCCTGAGGGGTGTAATAGCGGTCGAGCGGGATGTGAGCATCTGATGGGCGGAGGTATTGGCCCAGCGTAAGAATGTCGACATCGACTTCGCGCAGATCCCGCATGACGGCAATGACTTCTTCCTTGGTCTCTCCCATTCCAAGAATCATTCCGGTCTTGGTCGGAATATCGGGAGCGATGCGCTTGGCATACCGGAATATGTCCATCACTCTGGGGTAGCGGCCCCCAGGACGTGCTTTCTTGTACAGGCGGGGGACTGTCTCGGTGTTGTGATTGTAGATCTCCGGCTTTGCTTCGAGCACCGCACGGATACTGTCGTGATTGCCCTGGAAATCGGGAACCAGAACTTCGACCGAGCAGTCCGGGATGCGTTCGTGGATCTGTCGTATCGTTTCAGCGAACACCCACGCCCCGAAGTCGGGTAGGTCGTCGCGGTCGACGGAGGTAATGACCGCGTGCTGAAGATTCATCTCAGCGATTGCTTTTGCGACGCGGTGCGGCTCGGCGATGTCGTACTTCGGCGGCCGGCCATGGGCGACCGCGCAGTAGGCGCAGTTGCGGGTGCAGACGTCGCCAAGGATCATGAAGGTGGCGGTGCCGTGTTCCCAGCACTCACCTACGTTGGGGCAATGGGCTTCCTCGCACACCGAGTGGAGGTCGAGCTCGCGCATCAAGCTCTTGAGCCGCATATAGTTGGGGCCGCCCGGCGCCTTGACCTTGAGCCACGAGGGTTTCCGCTCGGGGAGTGGGTCGGCGCGGTGGCGGCCCATGATCTGATAAAGAGTATCTGGCATCTTATGAATCGACGGGAGGGGTAAGCCGTCGAGCTTCGGGAATCTACATTAAAAGCGGTCCGGGCGAAATTGTGACAGGTCGTGGTTAAGTGGTGATTCTGTCACAAGATCGGCAATTAAATCCCCCGTAAGGGGGGCCATGAGGACGCCGTTGCGCGAGTGCCCGCACGCGTAGAGAAGCGACGGGTGCTGCGGATCGGGGCCGAGGATGGGCAGCAAATCCGGCGTCACCGGTCGCAACCCGGCCCATGCTCTGGTTTCGGAGGAGGCCAGCTGCGGGCAGATCTCTTCGGCAGCGGCTCGTACTTTCTTCACTCCGGCGGGCGTCGTCTCCGCATCGAAGCCGACATCTTCCATGGTGCTGCCCGAGATCGTGATCGCTCCGCGAGGCACGAGATAACCACTGGGACCATACGCGACGTGTCGGAGCGGAGTGCTCGAGTACGAGACGAGCTGACCTCGCGACGGCTTCACCGCACGAGCGAAAGTGGCTCCGGAGATTTTTCCGGCCCAGGCTCCTGCGGCGATGACCACCCGTCGAGCGGAGAATCGCTGGCCGGATTCGACCTGGACTTCGCAGGTATCTGAGGTGGGCGCGACGGATTTCACCGCCCCTTCGATCCGCCCGATCCACTTGCTTCCCGAGCAAAGCTTTTCCAGAGCCTGGAGCAGAGCCGTATTGTCGACTGCGCCGTCCTGGGCGTTGAACATCGCGCCAAGCGCGTGGGGAAGGGCCGGCTCAAAATGTTGCAACTCTTTCGGCTCGAGCCAGCGACTTGTAGGGAGCGCCGATTTTCGAAGACCCTTGATGCCTTTTTCACTGAGAGCGACCTGGAGAATGCCGAGCCGGTTCAAGGGCACTTTGACGCCGGTGCGCTCCGCGAGAAATTCGATGTACGACGGATACCGGTCGCGCGCGGCAATCCCGAACTGATGCGCTGCACCTGGTGCGCGCTCTATGGAAGGCGCGAGCATCCCGGCGGAAGCAGGCGAGGCCTCTCCTGGTCGGTGCTCGCCGATGATCGAGACATCGACACCGCGCTCCGCCAAAGCCGCCGCGACCGTCAGGCCTATCAGGCCACTCCCGACGACGATTACCTCGCTGCTCAGCTTCCCAGTCACGAATGTCTGTTGTCGTGAAACTGCGCGTGCGGCTCGGAGCTTTTCCCGATACCGTGGTGAAACAAGCCGAGGCGCGGTATCGTAGTGATTCCAGTCACTTTCACTGTCTCGGAGAACATCATGTTACGCGCCATTTTCATGATCGGCCTATTCGCCATGCTGGGCCTTTTTGCCGTGGGCATGGTGTTCAAGCTATTCGGCGGACTGCTTGGCCTCACGTTCTGGCTGGTCGCGCTCGCCATTAAGGTGTGCATTGTGGGCGGGCTGCTGTACTTTGGAATTCGGGTTCTTTCGCCGAGCACCGCTGCTCGACTCAGAGACAAGTTCTCTGGCACTCGCTTGACTCGATATTAAGCAACTGCATCGCCCTCGCCGGCTGCCCGCGGGTAGCCGGCAGCAGGCGCGCGAAGGCGGTTAGTCAGCTCTCCAGAGCATCGACAACACCCCACACTAGCAGCGGCACCATGATCTCATGGTGCCCCGTTATTTCGTAGCCCTTTCCGCTGCCCTGGGTGGGGCGCTGGACGACATTCACCCGCGGGCGGTAATGGCGCTGCATGTCCAGGTCGCAGGTGGTGAATGCGGTTGGCTGACCGGCGTTAAGATTGCGGGCGATCGTTAGCGCCTTGAGGAATACCTCGGGCATTATCACGGCGCTGCCCAGGTTCAGAACAACGCCGCCGTCATGTAGTGCGGGGAGCGCCGCGGCCAAGCGTCGAAAATCGCGGTGGCTCGTGTCACCGATGGCAGCGCCGCTGGCGGCCGGATGCTGGTGGATTATCTCGGCGCCAAGCGCAGCGTGGACGGTGCAGGGGATTCCTAGCCGGTAGGCGGCGAGCATAACAGACAGATCACCGTTCGTCAGGGGAATCTCTTTCAGTGCTCGCGCGAGTGACTCGCCCATTCCCCAGGCATTGGTAGTGCCGTCGATGAAAGCCTGGTTCATCCCGCGACCGGTCTCTTCCGCCATGCCGAACGTTCCATCCACTAGCCCGCGCGCGACATCTTCAGACGTCGCTCCGAAACGCGCGATCTCGTAATCGTGGATCGCCGCCGATCCATTCATCGCCACGTGAGTGATGACGCCGCGTTTCATGAGATCGATGAGCAGCGGGGCGAGTCCGGTTTTTACGATGTGTCCGCCCAGCATCGCCACCACGGCTTTTCTCGATTTCGCGGCCGACGCGATCGCGCTCACTACCCGAAGGAAGTCACGCGCGACGAGCACGTCCGGAAGTGACTTGAGGAACAGGCCGAAGCTGCGGTCGCGGCGGTCCGGTGGGGGCGGCGATGCGAACTCGGCGGCCTCGACTTTGTTCGGCCGCCGCTCGATCGGAACCGTGCGCACTTTGGAAAGATCGGCCTCCGCAGGTGGCTCCTGCCTGGAGGACGTGCTTCTGGACTTCGCCCCCTGAGCAGCGCCCTTTGGAGCGCGTGGGCGGGGGCCGCGGTTACCGCCTACGGGTTCGGCGATGGTGTGTAGGACTTGAGAAAAAGATTGAGCGAGCCGAAGGACAGCCTCGACTTGAGCTGCAACATGATGTGTCGATCGTCGTCGGACAGCCAGATCTCCGCGTGGCCATTCTCTGAAAAGATGCCCTTGGTTTTGATTACCGGCTGGATGACGACAGCGTTAAAGGTCCCGGCGGGAACCGAAACTTTCTCCTTGCGAACAACCTTGATTCGCACCGGGTTGCGGTCCGGGCGGAAGTAGCGATTGAAGTCGTAAGTCTGGCCGACCTGGAGGGGAATCGTTCGGATGAAATAGAGGAACGATCCGTCATCGAGCGGCTGGCTGACCGACGGCTCTTCCTTCGATGGCTGTTTGGAGGTCTGTACGAAGATCGACCGCTCCGGATAGATCTCGAACCGGCGCTCAGTGTCCTTACCACCTTCCTCCAGCTCCTGCACAAATCTCAGGGATGAAAGAGTCTCGGCGTCCATCCAGCTCTGGTAGACGTCGTTGACGCGGTACATGAAGTTGCCGCCGCGCACCCAGAAGGCCGTGTGCCACGCCGGTCGGCCACGAAGATTGTCCAGGCCGACTACTTCCATGTGCGCGTTGCCAACGCGGAGCACGCCGAACTTGACGTCATATTCCATCTTCTCGCCGACGGCGAACGGCACCTTCGCGTGCTTAACGCCGGAGGTGACGACCACCTGCGCATTCGTGGTCGGGACGGTTTGGGCCGATGCGACTGCTGTCGCCGACAGTATCGACAATACTGCGGGTGCGAGCTTGAACCGTCTCACGCCGCACCTCCCGGCGCGGCTGCGAGAACGCGCGCTTTGCTGCTGAACCGGAAAAGATTGAGGGCGTCGGAAACCGGCCGAATGCGAGATTCTCTGGTCCTCAAGTCGTAGCGCGGAGCGAGATCGACGCTCTCGACTCGGCGCGCAAAGCGCCGCGCGCGAAGAAGAAGCTCGAGGTTCGCCGCCCAGCCGCTGCTGCTCACAACGGGCGTGTCACCGCTCGTTTTCAGGAGCTCACGAAGCACCGAAATTCTGTAGAGCCGATAAGTCGAGAAAGGATCCGCGGCCTCGGTCTTGGGGAGGCGAGCGCGCTGGATCCAGTTCGCAAAGCTGCGGAGCCTGCGGACCGGAGCAGGTGCTTCGGCCATCTCCTGCTTCGCCACCACGATATCGGCGCCTCCCTCGAAGCGCTTGACGAGCTCGGGGATGTGCTCGGGCTGATCGGTGAAATCGGCTTGCATGACAATCAGAGCATCCCGACGCGCATAACGCGTGCGACGCGAGGCCTCGCGCACGAGCTTATCGATCGCGAGCGCATAGCCGCGACGCGTCTCGCCGCGAAGGATCGTCAACGGGATGACATCAGCATACGGCTCGAGGGTCTCCAGCGTGCCGTCGGTGCTGCCGTCGTCATAAACCACGATCTCGTATTCGCGAGAGTAGTCCTGAAAAACGCGGCGGATGCGCCAAAGGAGCACACCGACGGTTTGACCCTCGTTGTAGGTCGGAATACAGATGTAGATCAATGCTTTTCCGGATAGGGTTACGACGGTGGGCCCTGCACAGGCAAGATAGGAGAGGCGGGTAATTACCCGCTACCCCGCGAGCACTCTATTGTACACCTCTGCCGTCCGTTCGATCATCCTTCGGGAGTCGAACTCCCGCGCCCGTGCCTTGGCGCCTTCGGCGAGCATCGCCCGGAGTCCGTCGTCGCTAATCAGCGCGCCGGCAGCGCGCACGAAGTCGGTGACATCGCCGGGCTTGACGAGGAGTCCACTCTTGCCGTCCTCGATGACCTCGGGCAGGCCTCCGACTGCGAACGCGATAGGCGGAACGCCAAGGGCCATCGCGTCGATGACGGAGGTTCCCAATCCCTCGGAGCGCGCCGGGTGCCAAAGCACATCGAGACCCGAGACGGCGTCGTGGATCTCCTCCACGAATCCAGCGTCGAACCCTTCGACGCCTGAGATGGTCGTACCGCCTTTGCCCTTTCCGCCGAGGAGAACGAGGCGGGTGCGTCGAAAGAGCTCACCTGGCAACCGACGCGCGATTCCGCTGACAAGATCGAGCCCCTTCTCCTGCGTCATCGCTCCGACGATCCCGCAGACCACGGCACTCGCCGGCCAGCCGCGTTCGCGCCGCCAGTTCCGGGGTCGCTTAACCTGTGGCGTAGGTACTCCGGAGTACACGACCTCGATGAGTTTTTCGGGCACGCCAGCCTTGACCATTGCCGATTTCACGGCCTGTGAAATCGCAATGAACGCGTCGACGCCGTGGCGGTACTTGAGACGCACCTGCTTCGGCGGAAAGGCAACCCGGCGCGTCACTACCAGCCGCGTCTTTCTTCTGCCGAACAGAGCGATTCTGGCGATGGAGTGAGATCTCGCGTCATGGGCGTGGACCACCCCCGCGCTCCATTCGCGGGCCACCGCACGCAGCTCGCGCGCGGAGCGTATGTCCCACTCCCCGCGCAGGGTGAGCCGATAGGTGGGGATGCCTGCCTGATCGGCGCGTCGAATCAGCGGCGAGCCGGTAGGCGCGACGATGAGCGTGCGGTATCCCAGGTCCCGGAGTCCGGTGGCTAGCAGGAATACCTGACGCTGGCCGCCGCGCCAGCTGCGTCCGGAATCGACGTGAAGGACCCGCGGAAGTTCCACTACGCTTCTAGCTGTTTCGCGAATGCCTTGAACAGACCACGATCCCATGGCTCGGCGGAGTCGGTCATTTCTTCGGGATGCCACTGCACTGCCATCACCCACCAGTCGTCATCGGTGGATTCGATTCCTTCTATGACTCCGTCGGGCGAGCGCGCGGTCACCCGCATTCCATCGGCGACGCGCTTCACCGACTGATGGTGGAAGGAGTTCACACTCAGATGCTCGCTACCCACGGCCTTCGCGATCAGCGAGCCGGGCTCGACGGCGACGTCGTGAGTTCGCGAGGTGCGCGCGCCTTCCTCGTCGTGATCGATATTGGTTTCGCACTGCGACGGGATGTCCTGAACCAATGTCCCGCCGAGGGCGACGTTCAGAATCTGGATGCCGCGACAAATCGCCAGAACAGGAGTTCCTCGAGCGCGCGCCTCCTCGACCAGTGCGGCTTCGGTCGCATCGCGTGCGGCGTTCACTGTACGTACTTTCTCGTGACGCTGCTCACCATAGCGTGCCGGATCCACATCCTCGCCGCCGGTCAATACGAGACCAGATACCGACTCCAGAACAGACACGGCTGCGTCAGCGGTCGAAAGTGGGGGAACGATGAGTGGTATGAGGCCTGCTCTTTCAAGGGCCGTCACGTAAGCGGCGGTAAGCCGGACACGACTGGTATCGCCATCTGGGCGAATGCTAGCGGTAACAGCAACTGTGCAGGCTGGAACCGGCTTGCGCGCGGACGACACGAGTGATCTCTCTTAGACAGGGTGCGTTGGTTTTGCTGCTCGCCGCCGCGTCGGCGACTATGGCACAGCCTCAAAACCTGAATAGCCTGCCGATCACCTGCAAGGGGGAGAGGATCACCAGGATCGATATCGATCCGAGTCCCCCCTTTCGCGTCACGGGCACCACCATCTGGCGGAAGGCGGGACGGTGGGCCGCCAAGCAGCACATGACGACCCGGGAATCGGTCATCAGACGCTACCTCGCTCTTCAGCTCGGCGACAGATGCACAGAGGTCCGACGCGCGGAGTCTGAGCGTATTCTGCGCGTGCAGCCGTTCATCGCCGACGCCAACGTGCTCGCGTACTCGGATGGCAACGGCGGCGTGACGCTGAGCGTGACGACGGTAGACGAAGTGTCGGTCATGTTCGGCGTCGGGCTCGGCGGCAGCGGCAGGATTTTCCACTCGCTTCTGCTCGGTGAGGACAACCTGATGGGAAGCGCCGTCCACGTCGACGGATCGTGGAGAAAGGGTGAGACGTTTCGCGACACCTATGCAGGTCGATTCGTCGACTACCAGTTTCTCGGGCGGCCTTATCAGTTTCTGATTCAGGGGGGTCGCCGCGAGCTCGGAGGCGACTGGGCGACAGAACTGAGTCATCCCTTTCTGACCGACCTGCAGAAGATTTCCTGGCGAACGACGGCGGGAAATCTCGACAACTACTACTACTTTCGGCGGCCAAACGCGGATGCGGCGGCGATCCACCTCGCTCGCTCTTACAGCGATGTGGGAGGTGTGGTCCGAATCGGACCGCCGCTCGGAAGGGTTGCGTTGGTGGGAGGGTCCTTCTCATTCGAGGACGAGGACCCGGGCAGCCAGCCGGTCATCATAACGGACAGCATCCGGCCCGATACGAGTCAGGCGCTAACCAATCGGTATCCGAAGCATCAAACGGCCCGGATCAACGGGCTGTGGGGACTGCGTGACGTCCACTTCGTGCGCGTCAGCGGGTTCGATGCGGTCGAAGGGACAGAAGACCTTCGCACTGGCTATCAGGTCGCGACACTGATCGGAAAAGGAGTGACGTTCCTTCGCGGGAAGGAGGCCGACTGGTTTGGGTCGATGGATTTCTACGCCGGCAGGGCCACGACGATCACTTACGCCGCGATCGATGTAACGGGCGAGGGCAGGCGCGGCGAAGAAGGCAAATGGGATGGAATTCTGGCTCACGGCCGCGCCGCGTTTTATGCGAAGCCGTTGAATCGCCACACCTTCATTACCGATCTCGCCTACAGCGGCGGATGGCTGCAGCGAATTCCGTTTCAGCTCACCCTTGCGGATCCTGACGGTGGAATCCGCGGCTTTCGAAAGACGGACGAAGGCGGAGCGCGGCGCGTGGTGGCGAGAATGGAGGACCGGTATCTGATAGGACGCTACAGAGAGTTCGCGAGCGTCGCTGTGGGAGGATTTGCCGAAGCAGGAGAGATCTGGGCGGGAGACTCTCCGTTTGGCGTCAATACAGGGATCGCGTCGTCTCTCGGAATAAGCATCTTCGCCGCTTCGCCCCCGCAATCCCGCCGCACGGCGCGAGTCGACATCGCCTTTCCCGTAAAGGGAAATCCGGGCGGGCGGGGGTGGGAAGTGCGGTTCACGGTCACCGACCTCACCCGGACGTTCCGTGTCGAGCCGCGAGACGTGCTCAATAATCGGGAGAGGTCGGTCCCGACGTCTGTGTTCACCTGGCCGTAGAACCGCCGGAAGTCAGATAAGCCATCTGCTCGGTGCTGCGGGGACCTCCACACCTGCAAAAAAAGTTATCGCTGTCCGGCAGGCACTCCCTTCATCATCCGGCGCACCGCAAAAACGAGCAGACCGCATACCACCGCTGCCACGAACAGCGATAGCGAGGTCTGGCGGAATAGCGCCGGCATCTCGGGCAATTTCTCAGGATCGACGTGGCCACCAACGAGACCGGCGATGAGATTGCCGATGGCAGCGGCCATGAACCAGACGCCCATCATCTGACCCTTGAACTTGTACGGCGCGAGCTTGGTCATCGAGCTCAGACCGACCGGACTGAGCGACAGCTCGCCCAGCGTCTGGAAGAAGTAGCTCCACACCAGCCACCACGGCGACAGCCGGATATTTCCGCCGGCATCGACGACGATCTTTGCGGCCTGCCACATCACGACGAAGCCGAGTCCGGCGAAGAACAGCCCCCAGGCAAACTTGGCGACGCTCGACGGATCCCTGGCCCGCTTTCCGAGCGAGATCCACAGCCAGGCGAATACCGGAGCCAGGAGAATGATGAACACCGAGTTGGCGGCCTGCAGCCAAAGCGTCGGCATCTCCCAGCCGAACACGACGCGATTGGTGTAATCGCGCGCGAACAGATTGAGTGACGTCGGTGCCTGCTCGAACGCTGACCAGAAAATCGTCGCGAAAATGAAGAGGAGAATGATCACGACTACCCGCTTCTTCTCCTCCGTCGTGAGTCCGCCACCAACGAACAGATAAATGAAGTACGCGAGCGCCAGACCCAGCATCACCAGGCTCATCTTCTGAGCTGCGGATACCGGATTGATGTGGATGACGCCGGCCATCGTCAGGATCACGAGCAGTGCGATGACACCGACTCCGATGAAGGCGGACATCTTCACCCGGCGATGTTCCCGGGGATCAACGGAGGCGGGCTCGACACCGATGGTGCCAAGCGTCTTGTCCGCGCGCATACGGTAGGTGATGAGCCCGATCAGCATTCCGACGCCGGCGGCGCCAAATCCGAGGTGCCAGCCCACTTTCTCACCGAGGTAGCCGGTCACCAGCGGCGCGACGAGCGCGCCGAGGTTGATACCCATGTAGAAAATCGAGAAGCCTGCGTCGCGGCGGGATCCGCCTTCCGGATACAAATCGCCGACGATTGCGGAGATGTTCGGCTTCAAGAGACCGGTTCCCATCACGATCAAAACAAGTCCGATGAAGAACGCCGAATGCGCGAACTTGATCGACAGCGCGATGGACAAATGTCCGAGCGCGATGAGGATTCCGCCGTACCAGATCGAGCGACGGAGACCAAGCAGTCGATCGGCGATCCAGCCGCCGGGCAGGGAGGCGAGATAGACGCACGCCGCGTAGATGCCTACGATCGATGACGCGGTGTCGCGCTCGAATCCAAATCCGCCCTGAGCCAGCGCCGCCGTCATGAACAGCACCAGCAGCGGGCGGATCCCGTAGTAAGAGAACCGCTCCCACATCTCGGTGAAGAAGAGCGTGCTCAGCCCAACCGGGTGCCCGAAGAAGCGCTGCTCGCTCACGCCCCTCCCAATCGCTGGAGGCGGCTCGTCGCGGGCGACAGTTCCGGCCGAGGGCTGCTCAAATACATCTCTCGATTGCTTGGCCATGATCGGGGAAGTGGGGGTTGTCAGGCGTGGACGGCGGCGAGCGGAAGATACCGCTCAGGTGGATGTATTCCACCCGCCTCTTTCTGTTGCTCCCAGCTGATTGTCGTCGGAGTCTGCTTGATGCAGTGAACGAAATGACCCGGCGCCTTCTCCTCGAGTGGAGGCACGATCTTCATGCAGGCGACGTCTTTGGCGGGATGATGACAGCGCGGATGAAAAACACAGCCCGGTGGCGGACTTGCCGGCGAAGGGACATCGCCGGATAAGATGATTCGTTCCTTCCGCGCTTTCGGATCGGCAACCGGTACAGCGGACAGGAGCGCCTGGGTGTACGGCATCAGCGGCTCGCGGTAAAGATCGTCCCTGGTCGCCAGCTCCACGATCTTGCCCAGGTACATCACCGCCACCCGATCCGCGATGTGCTCGACGACGGAGAGGTCGTGAGCGATGAACATGTAGGTGAGGTTGTGCTCGCGCTGGAGGTCTTCTAGCAGGTTGATCACCTGCGCCTGGACGGACACGTCCAGCGCGGACACCGGCTCGTCACAGACGATGAACTTCGGCTCGACGGAAAGTGCGCGCGCAATTCCGATTCGCTGACGCTGGCCGCCGGAGAATTCGTGGGGATAGCGGTTGGCATATTCAGGACGCAGCCCGACTTCCCGCAGCAGCTGACTTACTCGCGCATCCGCGGCAGCACCCTCCGCCAGGCGATGAATAGTGAGGCCTTCGCGGATGATCGCGCCGACTGTCATGCGCGGGTTTAGCGAAGAGACGGGATCCTGAAAGATGATCTGCATCTCGCGCCTGATCGCGCGCAGCTCGGACGTGCCCATCGCCAGCACGTCGCGTCCCTCGAAACGGATCTCGCCGGAGGTGGGCTCGATCAACCGCAGTATCGCTCTGCCGGTAGTCGTCTTCCCGCATCCTGATTCTCCGACGACGCCGAGCGTCTCGCCGCGGGCGACGTCGAACGAAACATCGTTCACCGCTCTTACGGCGCCCACTTGTCGCGAGAAAACTCCCTTCCTGATCGGGAATTCCTTTTTCAGGTTGCGGATGGAGAGAAGCGGACCGTCTCCGTTGGCGCGGGCGGCGGTCGTCATGCGGCGCCGGCTCCTTCCACTACGACCAGGGGTGGATGCGGCTGGTTTCGGTGTTCGGGTTCAACGGCGAGATGGCAGCGCGATATGTGACCCGGCCCCACGTCGTAGAGCGGCGGATGCTCGCGAAGCGGACGGTCCCACGAATACGGGCAGCGCTCGCTGAACCTGCAGCCCACGGGCCAATTCGTCGGCGCCGGGACGGTTCCCGGAATGACATTGAGCCGCTCCTTGTCGTGGCCGATGTGCGGCATCGAGTGCATCAATCCTTCAGTGTAAGGATGGTGCGGCCGCGCAAAGAGCTCGGTGACCGAGGCCTGCTCGACAATTTCTCCGGCGTACATGACGATGACGCGCGAGGTTGTCTCGGCGATCACGCCAAGGTCATGAGTGATCATCAGAATGGAGGTGCCGAACTCCTTCTGGAGATGCACGAGCAGATCGAGAATCTGCGCCTGAATGGTCACGTCGAGCGCGGTCGTCGGCTCGTCGGCGATGACGAGTGCCGGCTTCATGATGAGCGCCATCGCGATCAACACGCGCTGACGCATGCCACCCGAAAGCTGGTGAGGGTATTGTTTTGCGCGCTCTTCGGGCGCGGGAATTCCCGTCAGCGCGAGCGTCTCCACGGCGAGGTCCCATGCTTTCTTCCTGCCAAGACCGGAGTGCACACGCGCCACCTCGGCGACCTGGTCTCCAACGCTGAATACCGGATTGAGCGCGGACATCGGCTCCTGGAAGATCATGGAGATGCGATTGCCGCGAACACGTCGCATCTCGTCGTCGTCCAGCGTGGCGAGATTCTTCCCCTCGAATTCGATGACGCTGCCTGGCTCGATGCGTCCGGGCGCCTGGATCAGTCGCAATATCGAGAGGGCAGTGACTGACTTTCCGCAGCCGGATTCCCCGACGATGCCGACGGTCTCGCCAGCACCGACTTCGAAGGAGACACCGTCGACGGCCTTTGCAATGCCGCCTTCAGTGTAAAACCAGGTGCGGAGATCGCGGACGGACAGAAGTGGGGAAGCCATCAGATCAGGACCTGCGCTCGTAAGAATCGCGCAGGGCTTCGCCGAGGATGTTGAGCGTCATCACCGTCAGCACCATGAACAAACCCGGAAAGAGTGACAGCCACCAGAGCGTCGAAATCTGATCGACCCCGTCCTGAATGATGTTCCCCCAGCTCGCCAGCGGCGGCGGTACGCCAATCCCCAAATACGAAAGTCCCGCCTCCAGCACGATCACGTGCGCCACGCCGAGTGTCGCGGCCACCGCAACCGGCGAGACGATGTTCGGAAGCAGATGCCTCGCCAGAATACGTCGCCGACTGGCGCCCAGCGCCTGCGCTGCAGTGACGAATTCGGCGTGCTTCAACGCAAGAACCTGACCCCTGACGATGCGGCTAAGCCCAAACCAGCCCGTCAGTCCGAGGAAGAGAATGAGAGCGCCGATCGAGAGATGCGGCCACGCCACAAGTACTCCAAGAACCAACAGCAATCGCGGAATCGACAGCAGCGCATCGAGTACCCGCATCATTACCGCGTCGACGATTCCACCCAGATATCCGGCGACGGCGCCGTAGACAACTCCGAGTGTAAGGCTGACGATGGTCGCCAGAATGCCGATCGTCAGTGAGAGGCGAGCCCCGTAAAGCACCCGGCTCAGTACGTCGCGGCTGTAGGGGTCGGTTCCGAAAGGGTGCGCCAGCGACGGGGGCAAATCCTTGAGTGCGACGATATCCGGTTGCGCGGCGGGATCGTATGGCGCGAGCAAAGGCGCCAGCACACCGACGACGATGATCACGCCGAGTAGAGCCGCGGCAACGCGCGACGATCTCCGGCGGAGCATACCTCGCACGAGGATGCCGAGCGGGGACTCGCGCGGGCGCGTTGGTTCAGTGGCCACGGAGCCTCGGGTCTGCCCAGGCATAAAGCAGGTCGGCGATCAGGCTCCCCAGGGTCACGAGGATGCTCCCGATTATCACGCCGCCTATGACGAGGGGGTAATCGCGCGTGCCGATTGCAGTGACGACCGCATAGCCCATCCCCGGCCAGGCGAAGATCTTCTCGATGAAGAACGCGCCGGTGAGGAGGGCCGGAAATGACAACCCGATCAGAGTGATGATGGGAAGAAGCGCGTTTCGAAGCGCGTGTCGCCGAAGGATCTGGCTCTCGGTAAGTCCTTTGAGTCGCGCCGTCCGAATGTAATCGGAAGGAAGCACATCGAGCAGTGCGGCGCGCTGGTACCTGGCAACGGTGGCAGAGGCCAGTAAGATGAGCGTGATCGCAGGCGGCGCGAGATGCTTCAGTCGGTCCAGGAGTCGCCCGCCGAGTCCCAGATATTCGTGCATGACTGGATCGACGGTGCCGCCGACTTGAAAAAGCCGCAGCCAATAACTCAGCGACAACACCGCAAGAGTCGCCAACCAGAAATCGGGCATCGAGAAAAAAAGCAGGGTGATTCCGCCGAGCGTACGGTCAACAACCGAACCCCGCCGTGCCACCTGGATCAGCGCGACGAGAATGCCAAGTGCGAAGCTGCCGACGAGCGCGACACTCATAAGCAGCAGGGTATTCGGCAGCGCCGACCCCAGTACTTCGAGCACCGGACGATCGTTGGAGAACGACCAGCCCAGCTGGCCGTGGACGAGGGCGCTGGCGTAGCGGGCGAACTGCTCGGGAAGCGGTCGATCCAAACCGTACTGCGCGCGCAGAGTCTGACGAACGCTCTCGCTTACATTCGGATTGTCGAGTACCGCGCTGAACGGATCCCCGGGCGCGAGATGGATAAGAGCGAAAGTGATGGTGGCGACAATTGCCACGATCACCGCCGCCTGAGCCAATCGTTGCGCGATGTAGCGGAGCACCCGCTACGGGGCTTTCTGTCCCGCTGGTTGAGCGGGGCTTGACTCACCACCGAGAGTGTCGCGGGCGATCCGCTTATCCCGCGGGATGGACCAGTCGGGGATGTGTATCCACCACGCGTCGGGCCGTAGCGCGGCGAGCTGCAGTCGCCCGTGATACCCGACTATCTGCTTTGGCTCGGCGATCCATATAGCCGGCGCGTCCTGAATGATCGTGTTATAAGCGGTGCTGAAATAACGCTTGCGCGTCGGCAGATCGAACGAGGCCAGCGCGCTGTCGATATTGGCATCGAAGACCGGGTTCTCATAGGACCCGAAGTTGTTGCCACTCGCGGCGCGGGATCCGGCGATGCCCCATGAACCGAGGACCGCCCCAGGGCTCGGCTGGGTGTTCCACTGGCCAATGGTCGCATCGATGGTGCGCTTCCTGTCCCTCTCGGCCAGTACGGGGAAGTCAAGCTTCTCGATGTCCATCTGCACTCCGGCGCGGCGAAACTGCTCCTGGAGCAGAACTGCCAGCTGCACGCGCGCCTGATTGCTATTCGGCACCGAGAGCGTGAAACGAAGCGGCTTTCCGTTGCGCGTGCGCATGCTATCCGACGTCGTCACCCGCCAGCCGAGCGAGTCCAGGATCGCGCGGGCGCGCGGAAGATCGAACGGGATCTGTTGAAGGTTAGGATCGGTGGTGGGGTACGCGCGCAGAGTAGGTCCGAGCGCGGGCACTGCCAGAGAATCGAAGACGCTTCGCACCAGCGCCGACCGATCGGTCGCCATGGTCAGCGCGCGACGAAGCTCGCGGTTTCCGAAAATGGGGTGCGGCCGATCGTGATTGCCCGGATCGCGAAGATTGAACTGGGCGAACATGTACGAGAGTCCGCGAACCGACTGGGTTTTGAGCTCGGGATGCTTGGCGACTTCGCGCAGGTTCTCCGGACGTAGCTGTGGGAAGAGGTCAGTCTCG
>DATBXT010000109.1:0-24156 GCA_036514115.1 Gemmatimonadaceae bacterium | reverse complement strand
TCCTGGCTGATAACGAGACCCGCGACCTGGGCGCGCGCGAATCGAGTGTTGAGCGCACTACGGAATCTGGGCGCCGAGCCGTCGGTTGCGCGCTGCGAGATCCGCGATGACGCGGAGGCGATCCAATGACCGTGCACACATTTATCGAGCGTAACGAGGTGCCTGCGACGCAAGGGCCGGCGGCGCCGTCCGTCCGCAGCTCCAGCCACACATTCGAGCTCGACGGTGAGACTGTCTGCTACGAGATCAATGGCGCTGAACGCGCGCCTGTCGTGGCAGTGCTTGGTGGCATCTCCGCTTCGAGACACGTCGCATCTTCCCCCAACGATTCGCGACAGGGTTGGTGGGAGAACGTAGTGGGAATAGCTCGCGCCATAGATACGACCCGGGTCCGCGTTATCTCCCTGGACTACTTGAGCCGCTCGTCCGGGAGCGCGCCGGTTACGACCGATGATCAGGCCCGCGCTCTCGTCGCAGCGCTCGATCACGCCAGGGTCGATCGACTGCAGGCCGTCGTCGGCGCGTCGTACGGCGGAATGGTCGCGCTCGCCTTTGCCGCTGCGTTTCCAAAACGGGCCGAACGCGTGATTGCAATCAGCGCAGCGCACGAGAGCGATCCGATGTCCACCGCGCTGAGGCATCTTCAGCGGCGAGTCGTGGAGCTCGGATCGAGCCTGGGCCGCGATCGCGACGCACTTTCGATTGCGCGCGGCATAGCTATAACTAGCTATCTGACGCCCGCGTACTTCGAGGACCAGATCCACAGCGAAGACGGACGCGATGCCCGGACGGCGGAAGACAGAATTGGACACTATCTGAGAGTCCGCGGAGAGCAATTCGCCGAGAGCTGGACTTCCGAGAGATATAGTTCGCTGTCGCTCTCGCTCGATCTGCACAGCGTGCAGCCCGAGCAGATCGTTGTGCCGACTACCGTAATCGCCATCACCAGCGA
Source organism: Gemmatimonadaceae bacterium (assembly GCA_036514115.1). Taxonomy (GTDB): domain Bacteria; phylum Gemmatimonadota; class Gemmatimonadetes; order Gemmatimonadales; family Gemmatimonadaceae; genus UBA4720. The sequence continues at coordinate 23,204 of DATBXT010000109.1, read as the reverse complement.
CCGCCTCGTGCCCGTCGCTCAGGCGCGGGACCTCGCGTGCCGGCTCGGTGGTCCGAGCCAGCTCATCGAGCTGGATTCTTCGTGTGGCCACGACGCATTTCTCGACGACTGGCGGCGTCTGGCGCCTTTCATCAACGAGCTGCTGCGGCCAACGGAGGAAACCTCCCATGAGTGAGAAACCGAACTCGAGCGCACAACCTTCTCGCAGGCCTGCCACGTGCGCCGTGCGGGCCGGGATTGCCGCTGATCTCCACCACGGCGCCGTCGTGCCACCCATCCATCTCAGCGCGACCTTTGCGTTCGAGAGTTTCGGGCGAAAGGGGCTATACGACTACACGCGAACGGGGAATCCCACTCGTGAATACCTCGCCAACGCGCTTGCGGATCTCGAGGGAGGCGACGGCGCTGTAGTTACCAGCACGGGGATGTCGGCGGTTCTGCTCGTGCTGCACCTTCTCCGTCCCGGGGATCTCGTTGTCGCCGCGCACGATTGTTACGGAGGAACGCAGCGGATTCTGCGATCGCTCTCCGCGCGCGGACACTTCGAAGTTTCCTTCGTGGATCTTACCAGATCGGACGCCGCCGAAGTTCTCGGGCGCAGCCGCCCTCGATTGGTGTGGATCGAGACACCGAGCAACCCGTTGCTCAGAATCACCGATCTGGCCGCGGTCATCTCGGCCGGCCACGGCGTCGGAGCGGTAGTGTGCGTCGATAACACTTTCCTCTCACCGGCGCTGCAGCGTCCGATCGAGTTCGGCGCGGACCTCGTACTGCATTCGACGACGAAGTATCTGAACGGGCATAGTGACGTCGTGGGTGGTGCCGTGATAGCGGCCGACGCCTCCCTCGCGCAGGAGCTGGCGTGGTGGGCCAATTGTCTGGGTATCACGGGCTCTCCCTTCGATAGCTTCCTGACCCTTCGCGGAGTCCGAACGCTGCACCCTCGCATGCGCGCCCACTGCGAGAACGCCGAGCGCGTGGTGGAAAGTCTACAGCGGCATGATCTCGTATCGCGGACATTCTTCCCGGGCCTTCGCGATCATCCCGGGCACGACATCGCAGCTGCGCAACAGGACGCGTTCGGCGCCATGGTGAGCTTCGAGATTCGAGGGGGATTCGCGACGATCGAACGCTTTGTCGGCGCGCTGCAATGCTTCACGCTGGCTGAATCGCTCGGCGGTGTCGAAAGCCTGATCGCGCATCCGGCGACGATGACTCATGCGTCGATGGACGAAGCGTCGCGAGCGACGGCGGGAATCTCCGATTCACTATTGAGACTTTCCGTCGGAATCGAAGATGCCGGGGACCTGATCGCTGATATTACCGCGGCGCTCGATACTGCCGCTGCGGCGATCCGTGCGCCCGCTCTCGACGCATCGACCGCGCGCGACTTTGAAGGGTGTCCAGCGGTGGTCGAATAGGTGTTGCGAGTCCTCGCACGGGAAGACAGTATCCAGTGCTCGCGACAATACATCTACGTCCCACAGCAGGGTCCTTTATGCCAATAAAAGCCTTGTCCGTCGGCCTCGCTTTTTTCGCTGCCATTCCGCTGGGCGCGCAGACTGCCGAGCCTGCCTACATCGTAACCAGGCTCGGCAACGACACCGTAGCCGTCGAGCGGTTCACTCGCTCCACCAGCAAGCTCGAGGGAGATCTGCTGCTCAAGTACCCGCGCGTGAGGGTCATGCACTACATCGCTGACCTTGGTCCGAGGGGGGAAATCAAATCTCTCGCCACCACTGTTCGTCGCGCCGGCGCTGATCCCAGCGCGACGCCGGCGATGCAGATCGTGACCCGTTTTGCCGACAGTGTTGCCGTGATCGAAGTCCAGCGCAACGGCCAGCCAGACACTTCGGTGAGCGGGAGGAAATCGTATCGCGGCGGCGTGGCGCCAATGCTGAACGTAGAACCCACGTCGTATGGCATTTACGAACAGCTGCTGTCGGCGGCCAGGCTCGGGCGCGACACAGTTGCGTACACCCTGATCGCTCCCGGTGCCGGGCCGACGCCGGCGATAATTCTGCGACGACGCGGTGCGGATTCCGTCGCATTCACCAGCACGTTCTTTCCGGGCTGGACGGAAGTCGCGCGCGTCGATTCACGAGGCAACATTCTCGGTATCGATGCCAGCGCTACCACCGTGAAGACCGTCGCTCAGCGCGTTCCCGGTCTCGACTTCGACAACGTCCTCAAGGGTTGGGCGGCGGCGGAAGCCGCACATGGTGGCACGATGGGCCAGATGTCTCCGCCCGATACGGCGCGAGAGACAATCGGCGGGGCGAACGTCGTGGTGGCGTACAGCCGACCTCTAAAGCGCGGACGCGTGATCTTCGGCAACATCGTACCCTGGAACCAGGTTTGGAGGACAGGCGCGAATGCAGCGACGATGTTCACGACCAGCAAGGATCTGGTCTTCGGTACCACGGTGATACCTGCGGGAAGCTACACGCTCTGGACGGTACCGACGCCGACCGGTGCCAAGCTGATTTTCAATAGCGAGACAGGACAGTGGGGAACCGACTATCACGCCGACAAGGATTTCGCCAAGGTAGATCTCGCGGGCAGGAAGATAAGCCCGCCAGTGGAGCAGTTCGTTATCGGCGTTGCACCACGCGGGGCAGGCGGAGTAATCAGCTTTAGCTGGGACGACCGGCAGTTCAGCGCGCCGTTTACGGTCAAACAATGACCCACGCTGGATCCGCAAGTGAAGGCCGCTGGCTGCGGGCGATCGCTTACGGTTTGCTCGCCGAGATCGCGACGATTGTTACGATCATCGCCGCGGTCGTCGTGCACCACTACGTGTTCAAGCCGGGTTTGTCGGATGCCGAGTATGCTGCCTTCGGCGCGCAGGCCGGAGCGGTACTCGGCGTGCTGGCGGGAACGATCTACGTGTATCTGTTCGCGCAATTTCTCATGCGCCGGCTTACCGCGAACCACGTCGCCCATGGGCTCGTCGTAGCCGTTGCGGCGATCGCACTCTCGGTTGGCGGATCTCTGGCCGGCCACCATGGAGTTCCGAGGGCTTATCTTCTCGCCTCCTTGCTCAAGCTGATCGCCGGCGCGTTCGCCGGTTTTCGAGCGACGCCCAGAGGCGCGGCAGTGGCTTCGGGTTGAACGGAATCTCGCGAGGAAACAAGAAGGGCCGACTCCGCGTCGGCCCTTCTTGTTTTGTTTTTGATTCCGCTAGTCGGTTACAGTGAGCGAAATCGGGTTGTCGAGGTAAACCGTCTTCTCCTCTCGCCTGGAGTGGATAATCCTCCAGAACCAGTTCTCCTCGCGAGGCTGTCCGCCGTGTTCCATTATCAGCTTGGCGAGATCAGCGACCTCGTCGGGATCCATTCTCAGGCAGCCGTGAGATGCCGCTTCGCCCAGACTGCCGACCGCGTCCGTGCCATGGATGTAGTAGTCGGGCTCGTGAAAAAAGATCTTCACGACCTTCATCGGGTTACCTGGATCTCCGGGACCCTTCGCCGTTTTCCCCTTCGCCCATGCCGCGCCCGGAGGTGGGTGCCAGCTCGGGTTCCAGACAATCTTTCTGATTGTGTAGCTGCCCGCGGGAGTTGGATACTTCTCGGATCCGACGGCAACGCTGTACGTCTTGATCTTGGTGCCGCCCTGCATCACGACAAGCATCCGTGAGCTGAGGTCTGCGCGAAGTGTCAAAGGTCCTTCGACCCTGTTGCTGGCGACGGCCTTCGTGACCGTTGTCGACTCCGCGACAGCCAGGGTGTCCCTGCCGACTAACGGTGCCGTTCGCGGCACCTCAAGCTGGGCGCATGCTGTCGCGGCAGTGAGCCCCGAGGATATGAGCGCCAATGTTGCTAAAGTCTTACGTGATATAGTCATGTGGCCGGTTGGCTCGCGTGGATTTCAGTGGTTGATAGTACAAATGATTATTCAAATGCCGTTCCAGCGCGAAGCGCTTCAGAGCGCTAGCTACAGACGCACGGGGATTGCATTTTCGTGAGCGCATACCTCACGTTTTGTCCGCCAGGAGTCCGCTCACAGCGTCCACGGAGATCGCAATGACAACGAGCAAAGAAACGGAGTGGATGAACCATCCGCGTTTGCGGAAGCTCGTTACTGCCATCAACGAGCTCACGCTCGCCGAGCGGCTGACTCTCGTCAAAGGGCTGGTTCCCGCAATCGCCGATGAACTCTCGGACACCGAATACGAGCGGTTCGTGGATTCGATCCGCCTCAAAGGGGAGCGCTTTCACGAAGCGCAGTCGCACCCGGGCGAGGGCAGGGCAGTTCGAAAGATTCCGGGCGAGCGCGACCTCGAAGGTCGCTGACGGTGAATTTCTATTGGTTATTCGGCGGTCTGATCCTGGCCGCTTTGCTTTTTGCGATTGTCGCCGGGAGCCGACGCCCCAGATCCTGACCTAGAGTCCGAGCGCGAGCTGCATCGACGCTTGTGGAGAAACGGCGCTCGCCCCGACGTGAATCGGCCCCACCACGGTGCTCTGCGAGGCAGCCGTCAGTCGTCCCCGGAATCTTCCGCGTCGCAATGATTCGCCAACCGTGCCGAGCGCGGTCCGGGGCGTATTGTTCTGCTCGCTGAGGTGAGCGAGCACGATGTTGTTCAACCCCGAATGGATGCTGCGGCCGGCGAGCGTGGCGGCCTCGCCGTTACTCAGATGCCCGAATTTTCCCCGGATCCTGGCCTGCACCGAGGGCGGGTAGGGGCCGGCGCGAAGCATGCCCTCGTCGTGATTCGCTTCGATGACCAGAACGTCCAGTTTGTCGAGCGCGCGCGAAATCGTTTCGGTAACGTGGCCGAGATCGTAAACGATTCCCGCGCGGGATCCTTCGGCAATCGACGTCACGATGACAGCGATCGGCTCGCTCGCGTCGTGCGCGACAGGCACCGTCTCCAGATGAAAATCACCGACGCACACTGTGCTCTTTCGCGGCGTGAGGATCGTCCGGACATCGACCCAGTCGGGACACATCATTCGCGTTCCCGCCGTCGACACGATAGTCCAGCCCCACTTGCGAGCGGCCGCGGCGACTCCTTTGACGTGATCGGTGTGCTCGTGTGTGACGACAACGGCCTCGATCGAATCCGGCGTCACCCCAGCGACACCCAGACGCTGCTTGAGGACGCGCGGAGAAAAGCCGGCATCCACCAGGATGCGCGTCTTCGCTGTTTCAACAAGTATCGCGTTGCCGCTGCTTCCGCTGCCCAGCACCCACAACTTCATCAAACGCTCCAACGCCTCTTGTGTGCTTCCGTAAGCTGAAGACGACCTTTCGCCCCCAGCTCGACATTACGCCGCGACATAACATGCTCGGCCACCGCAAGAAATTTAGTGACGTCGTACGTGTCGTAGGGCTCACTTTCGCCCCATGCGAATGGGGGGACGACTTTGGGCGGCATGTTGGAGCCGAAGACATTCGCTCCGGCGCCGATTACGGAGCCAGTGCTGAGCATTGTACCGATCCCCGTCTTCGAATGATCCCCGAACAGCGTTCCGAGAAATTGCTGCCCGGTGTTGCGCTGACCCGTCGGGGTCCAGATCTGCACGGGACCGTAGGTGTTCTTGAGATTGCTGGTGGTGGTGAGCGCTCCAAGATTCACCCACCGTCCCAGATAGGAATGACCGACGAAGCCGGTGTGCGCCTTGTTGGAGTGGCCGAGAAGAATTGAGCTGCTCAGCTCGCCATTCACTTTGCAGTGGTCGCCGATGGACGAGTTCCTGAGTCGGTCGCCGAGGACCTGCGTTCCGCGTCCGATGTAGACCGGACCGACGATGTATGTGAATGGCGCAATGACCGCACCGCGCCGAATCAGTATCGGACCTGCTGTCGCGTCGAGCACGACGTTGGGGCCGATAGTCGCCCCTTCTTCGACGGACACACCGTGCTCGCCGATCACCGTCGCCGTGGTCTTTGCGGTCGCCTCGATCAGCTTGGCACGGAGCGGAATGTCTTCCATGAGCTGGTCATTGAGGTTGGCGACATAATCCCACACTTCGTTCATCCAGCGAGCTTTGACCTTACGGCCGCCGAGGCTCGTTTGGATGCTTCCAATGTCGACGTTGCCCGCCGCGAACTGGGACGCCGGCACCGACCTGGCCAGCTTCACGGCGCAAGCCATTCCGTCGCACATGAGCAGGTCGAAATGCTCAACCCGAAAATCGAGCGGAAGCACGCAGCGGGAGTTGACCAGAATCGAACCAGCAGGGATTTCCGCCTGCGCTGCCACGGCTGGCGGCGCATCACCCTCCTCGAAATTCGAGAGATGAGCGGAGCTTACAAACCCCGCCGACTTGAGCGACGTGGCGATCTCCCAGCGCCGCCGGATCACCGACGTGCCCGCGCGCAGCTCGGAAGCCGGTCGGGTCAGCGCGAACGGCTCGAACTGCCTGGCCCGTGCATCGTCGTAAAAGTAGAGAGCACTCACGCGCGACCCTTTTCTGCTGAAGGAAGGGATTCGACGAGTCGCTTCAGATCCGCAGCCTTCTCTCTCGTGGTGACAAGCGTCAGGCCATCGTGTACTACCACGACGAGATTGTCAACGCCGTACATGGCGACTCTTCCCGAATCTGCCTGCACCACGTTGTCGGTGCAGTCGAGCATGTGCACACTGCCGCTCGTCACATTGCCGAGCTCGTCCTTGTGTCCCACCCGGCCGAGCGCGGCCCATGTCCCAATGTCGTCCCAGCCGAACCGCCCGGGGAGAACGGTGACGTCCTTGCTGCGTTCCAGCACGCTGTTGTCGATGGAAACGGGGGATTCGACGGCGGCAAAAAAGTCGGTGGCATCCGCATCGTCACCTACGGCGAGCGCATCCTTCAGCTCACGCGCGTGCTGCTTCACCTGCGCCAGGAAATCGCCGACAGTCCAGATGAAGATCCCCGAGTTCCAGAGATAGCCCTCGGCAACGAGTTTTTCCGCGCGCGCTTTGTCCGGCTTCTCGACGAACTTCTTGACGGGAGAACCACCGGGCTTATCGGGATTGGAGGGCTGAATGTATCCGAATCCCTGATCGGCGCGCGTCGGCACCACGCCGACGGTCACCAGGGAATGCGTTTTCACTGCCGTCTCTTCGCCTTCCAGCAGTACACGGCGAAACTCGGCGTCGTCTGCGATCGACCAGTCTGCGTGCACGGAGATCATGATCGCGTCCTTACCGTCGCGATTCTGGATGATTCGCGCGGCCCACGTCAACGCTGCCGCCGTTCCAGCGGGCCTGGGCTCCGCGATGATATTTTCACGCGGAATGGGTGGAAGCAGCGCGCGGATTGATTTGACGAGACTGGCGTTGGTCAGGATGAGCGTGCGGGAAGGATCGACGATCGGCGCCAGGCGGTCGATCGCGTCCTGGAGCAACGGCTTTCCGGTTACGAGCGGCAACAGTTGCTTCGGGCGCTCCGGGGTGCTCAGCGGCCAGAAGCGCGAGCCCACACCTCCGGCGAGTACGACCGCCCATCGGCTCACTCGCTGGTTATTCCCGCTTCGTCAGGCGCTCCGGTCAGACGCGCGATGAGCGCGTACAGCTTCTTCGGGCTGAAGGGTTTCGTCAGGAACTGGGTCGCGCCAAGGGCGAGGGCATCGCGCTCGTGCTTCGCGTCTCCGCCGGCGGTGAGAATGATACAGGGAAGCGACTTGAACTTTTCCTGCTCGCGAATCCGCCCCAAAACGTCGAGACCACTAAGCCGAGGCATCATGAGATCGAGCAGCACCAGGTCGACCTTGTCTTCGCCGTTGATGAAATCCAGAGCCTCCTGCCCGTCATAGGCAATGCTCACGCGAAAAGGCCCTTGCTCGAGCTTCATCTTGATGATGCGTCCGATGTGGGGCTCGTCGTCGGCGACGAGAATATGACAGAGGCGAACAGACGGGTCGCTCATGCTAGATCAGAGAGGCGATGTTTCCACGATAGCGTCGTACGTCAAAAAGAAGTCCACCGAGGTCGGCCGAGGGGCGAAGCAGCACCAACAGCAGAGTATCATCCGCCAGCGCGGCGACGATGGCGTAGCCCTTCTGGTGCTCGAGTATCGCAGTGTTCACGGGACCCTGAAGCGTGGCTCGTCCGAGGCTCTCTGCTTCCGCGACGAGGGCGGGCACACGCGCCGCGAGGTCTTCATTGTTCAGCCCGGGAGCGGCGAAACCTTCGATCAGCAATCCGTCTTTGCCCAGGACGAGAACGGCATCAACTCCGGGTCGCTGACGGAGCGCGGTGGTAAAGTCTCGGATGTTGGGCATTTGCTCTGGAGAGAGGTTGCGAAGCTAGGAACGCGCGAGAGTGAAGTCAAGCGGGGCAATCGCTTGAACTGCCGTAAGTTACGGGGTATTATCGAGAGCAACCCCTCCAGTCTTTTTCCTGTCTCATACTGAATGAAAGCACGTCTCGTTTTACTCGCGACGATGTCCGTCGTTGTCGGTCTTGCGGCTTGCGGCGATCCCACGAACGTAAAGGCGACTACGTCGACCACCACTGACACGCTATCGATTTTCGCGCTGTCGGGCTCGCCACCTTCCTATCCGAGCGGCATCGCCCTCGTTTCCAGGCAGCCGGTCAAGGTGGACGGGTTTGCCAACTTCGACATCGCGTTCGACATCGATGCCAGCGGGAACGCCGTAATCTACCCGGTCAAACTCGTAGTGACCTCACCGGGTGGATCCCGGCCGGTCGGGTTGCAGAAGGTCGCAGCGCCGTTCGATCAGGTCACGGAGGCGCCCAAGGACGGATACAAGACCGATCTCGCCGTGGTGCTTTCTCCGGGTGAGACGGTGGCGATCCAGTCGCCGCACAACACGACCGGCGATATCTGCCAGTTCGCGATCAATCCGAACATTTTCGCCAAGGTTGCCGTGGACAGCGTCAATCTCGCATCCCGAACGCTGTATCTCCGGCTGGGTCTCGATCCGAATTGCGGATTCCGTTCGTTTGCGGAAGGAATTCCAACAACCTGATTCGTGCACGACCTGAGAATGGTGCGCGAGCAAATCGACGCTTTGCGCGCCGGAATGCGGCGGCGTGGAGTGCTCGACACGCTCTCACCAACCATCGAGCGGGCCGTCGACCTCGACAGGACTCGCCGCGAAACGATTCAGGCGGTCGAGGAGCGAAAGGCCGCCCGTAACACCGTCAGCCAACAGGTAGGCCAGCGGAAACGCGCGGGCGAATCAGCGGACGATTTGCAGATCCAGTCGCGCGCACTTGGCGACGAAATCGCGCGACTGGACGGCGAGCTCGCCGCAACCCAGGCCGAGCTGTCGGCGATTCTTCTCGAGCTGCCCAACATCACCCTCGAGGATGTTCCGGCCGGCGGCGAGGAGAACAACGCCGTCATTCGCACCTGGGGAGTACCGCGCGAGGGCGTAAAGCTCCAGCCTCACTGGGATGTCGGCACCCGTTTCGGGCTCATCGACTTCGAGCGCGGCGCGAAAATCAGCGGCTCCGGATTTATCGTTTTTCGAGACAAGGGAGCGACGCTGGTCCGCGCTCTCATGAATCTCATGCTCGATACCCACACCCGCCAGCACGGGTATCAGGAGACGTGGGTGCCGGTCGTCGTGAATCGCGCCAGCATGACGGGCACCGCGCAGCTTCCCAAGTTCGAGGAAGACATGTACGGCCTCAGGGACGAGGATCTTTTTCTCATTCCAACGGCCGAGGTGCCGCTGACGAACCTCTTTCGCGACGACGTCATTCCCGAAGCGGAGCTTCCGAAAGCGGTCACCGCCTACTCTTCGTGCTTCCGGCGGGAGGCCGGCGCCGCAGGCAAGGACACCCGCGGCCTCCTTCGCGTGCACGAGTTCGACAAGATCGAGTTGGTGCGTCTGACGACGCCCGAGAATTCAGCCGCAGACCTCGAGTTGCTGACCAGCCACGCGGAGAAAATCCTGCAGCTGCTGGAGCTCCCCTATCGCGTCGTTCGACTTGCGTCCGGAGACACCGGATTCGCCAGCGCTCATACCTACGATCTGGAGACCTTCGCGCCCGGCGTGGGGAAATGGCTCGAGGTGTCCTCGTGCAGCAACTTCACCGACTTCCAGGCGCGGCGCGCCAATATTCGCTACAAGCCCGCCGATGGCGGCAAGCCACGCTTCGTGCACACGCTGAACGGTTCCGGCCTCGCCTTTCCGCGGATCATCGCGTCTATTCTCGAGCATCATCAGCAGGAGGATGGCAGCGTGCTCATCCCCACTGCGCTCAGAACCTATCTCGGCGCTGAGCGCCTGAGCTGACAATGCGCCGGCTCGCACCGGTCACGCTCATCACCATCGGCGTTCTCGCGCTGCTGGTATGGTATGTCATCTACACCCGCACCGTGGTGCACGAGCTGCGCATCGAAGCGTCGCGCGTCGGCCTGATGTACGCCCGCGTCTATAATGGCCTGAGTGACCCCAACCCCGATGCAGCGAACGCTGCGCTGCTGGATCTCTCGCGTCACATCCGCGAGTCGGGCGTACCGATGATTCTCGCCGATGACGGTGGAACTCCCACCGACACCGCCAACCTGCCTTTCACGGCCGGCCTCAAATCGCCCGAGATGCACAGCTACATCCTCGAGCTCGATCGGCAGAACGTTCCCATCGTTGAGCCGGGCCTCGGAACCGTCCATTTCGGGAACACGCCATTGGTGCGCGGTCTGATCCTGATTCCGGTTTTGCAATCGATCCTGATCGGAATGGTCCTGATCGCCGGCGCCTACGCGCTCAGGACGCGCGGACGCGCCGACCGCGAACAAATCTGGGCGGGTATGGCGCGAGAGTCCGCACACCAGCTGGGGACGCCGCTCTCGAGCATCAGCGGTTGGATCGAGCTCCTTCGCGAGACCGATCCCGAGCCGACGACAGTGGCCGCGATCGATCATATGGACGCCGATCTCGAGCGCCTCAAGCGGGTCGCTCACCGCTTCGAGCGCATCGGCCGCCCTCCGCGGCAGGAAACCGTGGACCTCGGCGACCTCGTCGAGCGGGTGGCCGCCTACTTCCGCGCCCGGGTGCCGACGCTGGCTCAACGGGTGACGGTGAGCTCCTCGCATCAGGGCGACCTCGTCGTGAAAGGCGATTCAGTGCTGCTGGAGTGGGCACTCGAGTCCCTCACGAAGAACGCGATCGACGCGCTGGCAGGTCGCGACGGCAGAGTGGAGATATCCGCGGAAGCGATGCCGGAAGGCAGAGTACGAGTTCGCGTTTCGGACGACGGGCCGGGCATCCCTCGCGAGATACGCCACCAGATTTTTGATCCGGGTTTCTCAACGAAGGAAAAAGGGTGGGGGATCGGACTCTCCCTTGCCCGCCGCATCGTTCGCGACAGCCACGGCGGCGAGCTTTCTCTCGTGCCTACAGAGCGAGGCGCGACCTTTGACATGGTGCTCGGCTAGATTGTGGTGATGTCCGAATCATCGAATACGGCGACGGTAGAAAACGCGGAACCCCTCGCCGGTCTCAACCCGGCTCAGCGCGAAGCGGTTCTCCATTTCGAGGGACCGATGCTGGTGCTGGCCGGCGCTGGTTCGGGCAAGACCCGCGTTCTCACCACGCGTATCGCGCGGCTGATCGAACACCATGGCGTCGATCCGTCGCGCATCCTCGCAGTCACGTTCACCAACAAGGCCGCGGGCGAAATGCGGGAAAGAATCGCGCGCCTGCTTGGCGAGGAGCCGAAGGGGATGTGGAGCGGAACGTTCCACGCCATCGGGGCGCGGATTCTTCGAACATCGGCACCGCAGGTCGGCCGTACGTCGAGCTTTACGATCTACGACGAGGATGACTCGCTCGGTGTGGTGAAGCGACTGATGGAGCGCGAGGGGATTTCCCCGAAGCAGTGGAGCCCGAAGGTGATATCCGGGCTGATCTCCGACGCAAAGAATGCGCTGGTGCCTCCGGCGGAATATGAAAAGCTGGCGATGGACCCGGTGTCGCGCGCCGCGGCCAAGGTATATCGCTCGCTCGAAGCTACGCTTCGGGCGGCGAACGCGGTCAGCTTCGACGACTTGCTCGTGCTGCCGGTGGAGATCTTCCGCACCGACGAGAGGACTCTCGCGCGGTATCGGGACCGGTTTCAGTTCATCCTTGTCGACGAATACCAGGACACCAATCGCGCCCAGTTCCAGTTCATCAAGCTCCTCGGCAGCGCTCACAGCAACGTCGTCGTTGTGGGCGATGACGATCAGTCGATCTACGGCTGGCGTGGCGCGGACATCCGAAACATTCTGGACTTCGAGAAAGAGTTTGCGTCGGCGAAAGTCGTGCGCCTCGAGGAGAACTACCGCTCAACGCCAGACATTCTCCACGTGGCCAACGCCGCGATTACACAGAATGTCGGCAGGAAAGGAAAGACGCTTCGAGCCACGCGCGGCGCCGGTGAGCAGGTTACGCTCGTCGCCACACTCGATGAGCGTGACGAGGCCGATTTTGTTCTCGAGGAAATAAAAGCGCGTCAGACTAGAGAGGGACGGGGGCTCAAGGATTTCGCGGTTCTGTACCGGACGAACGCGCAGAGCCGCGCCCTCGAGGACGCGCTCCGCCGCGAAGCAATTCCTTACCGGCTTGTAGGATCCGTTCGCTTTTACGACCGCCGCGAAATCCGGGACTTGATGGCCTACCTCAAGCTGATCGCGAATCCCTCGGACGAAGAGGCATTTCGGAGGGCGATCTCCGTTCCGAAGCGCGGCATTGGCGACACGACCGTCGATGCGCTTGCAGCGCGCGCACGCGACAGTAGCGTCTCACTCTCCGAGGTGGCGTCGCGCGAAGATCTCCAGGAGTCGCTCCGCCCAGCCGCCCGGAAGGCACTCGCCGACTTCTCGCGATTGATCGCGAATCTGCGCGATCGTGCCAAGGACACCAGCGTCGACGTGCTGCTGCAAGAGCTGATCGCCGAAATTCGCTATGTCGAGTATCTGCAGGCGGAAGGCCCGGAGGTTGCGCGCGACCGAATCGAGAACATCAGCGCGCTCATCGACGGGGCCGCGGAAACGGTGATCGACGATGGAGGCGAAGTAGGTCTTCGACCGCTCGACCATTTTCTTCAGCGGGCAATGCTCGTTGCCGGCGCGGACGCGCTGGACCCTTCGGCCGATGCCGTGACGTTGATGACGCTTCACAATGCGAAGGGCCTCGAGTATCCCGTTGTCTTCCTCACCGGGCTCGAGGATGGGCTCTTTCCTCTCGCGCAATCCTTCGACGATCCGCCGAAGCTCGAGGAAGAGCGCCGGCTGTTCTACGTCGGGATCACTCGCGCCGAAGAGAAGCTCTATCTCTCGCACACCGAGACGCGACGTCGCAACGGGGAGCTGTTGCCATCGATCCAGTCACGCTTTCTGCGTGAGATCGCCGGCGCCAACCTCGACGAAAAGAAAACCATGCGCGTCACGGCCATGGGCCGCGGCAGAGGCGGCTCCGCTCGCGAGGGTGGTTCCTACAGCGGAGCCTACCCGGCTCGTCGAACCTACGACGTGCCTTCATGGCGACGCGCCGCGCCGATCGCCGAGGCAGAGGCGTCGCAGGATGAGCCACGCTATGTGAAGGGAGAGCGCGTGCGCCACAAATTGTTCGGCGACGGCTCGATCGCCGAGCTCTCCGGCGTGGGACGAGAGGTAAAGGCCGTCATTGATTTTGACGACGAAGCCGTCGGCAGAAAGACCATCAAGCTGGCGTACACCACACTCGAGCGCGGGCAGGAATAATGGCGGTCACACGCGAAGACGTACTGCACATCGCCGATCTCGCCCGCCTCGGCATCGATGCAGCGCGTGCTGACGCGCTCACCAGAGAGCTGAGCGCCATTCTCGCCCACATGGACGTTCTTTCGCAGGTCGACACCACTCAGGTCGCGCCAAGTGCCGCCGCCGGCGCTGGCGGAACGCCGCTTCGACCGGACGACAGAAAGCCGCCGATGATGGAAGGGGCTCTCGAAACGTTTGCGCCGTCGATGAGGGACGGCTTCTTCATCGTGCCGCGGCTATCAACCCACGAGGATCCGGTAGAGGACGGCGCTTGACCGTCGAGAACTTCGACACGCTCCGCGCCGCCGAGATATCGGCGGCGGTACGCGCCGGCGACCTCTCGCCGGCTGACGTTGTCCGAGCATCCTTCCAGCGTGCGCGCGAGATCGGTGCAGGCGCGGACGCGCTCAACATCTTCCTCCACGCTGACGAGGGGTCGAGCGCAAAGGAGGCGGACACGATGCAGGAGCGGGTTCAGGGCGCCGCGGACGTCGGTATCCTTGCCGGTGTTCCGGTGGCGGTAAAGGACAACATCGCCACCCTTGGCTTGCCTACTACCTGCGCCTCTCGGATCCTGCGCGGGTATTCCAGTCCGTTCGAGGCGACGGCTATCACGAGGCTCCGCGCCAATGGCGCGTTGATCGTCGCGAAAACGAACATGGACGAATTCGCGATGGGCTCGTCAACGGAGAACAGCGCGTTCGGTCCGACCCGGAACCCGCACGACGTGCGGTGTGTGGCCGGAGGATCATCGGGCGGATCGGCCGCTGCTGTCGCTGCAGGCATCACGCCGATTGCGCTCGGCTCCGAAACCGGAGGATCCGTCAGACAACCGGCTGCATTTTGCGGAGTCGTAGGCGTGAAGCCCACCTATGGCAGAGTGAGCCGATACGGACTCGTCGCCTTCGCCTCATCGCTCGATCAGATCGGCGTCGTGGGTCGGACCGTGGACGATGCGGCGCTCGGACTGGAATCCATCGCCGGTTTCGACGAGATGGATTCGACAAGCTCGGACGCCGAGGTTCCGATCTACCGGCTCGCTGCGCTGGGCAAGCCGGCTCCCGAAGCGCGGCACCCTGATACGGAAGCGATGCGCATCGGACGCAGTCCAGTTCCGCTTCCACCGCCGCCGGACGAGAACACACTCCGTGGCGTCATCATCGGCAAGCCAAAGGAATATTTCCCGGAAACGCTCGACGAGAATATCCTCGGTCACTGTGAGCGCGCGCTGGATCGTTTCCGAGCCATGGGGGCAACGATCCGCGATATCTCGTTGCCGCGGTCGCCTCTGGCTATCCCCGTCTACTATATCATCGCCCCGGCGGAGGCGTCGTCCAACCTCGCACGATTCGACGGTGTCAGGTACGGGCTACGTGTAGACGATGGCAATGGCCTGAAACCGATGTACGAGGCAACTCGTTCACAGGGCTTTGGCGACGAAGTTACTCGACGAATACTCCTCGGCACCTATGTTCTATCCGCCGGCTACTATGACGCCTACTACAAGAAGGCGCAAGCGGTGCGCACCCTTATAGCTGACGACTTTCGCGCTGCCTTCGCGAGCGGGGTCCATGCCATCTTCACGCCGACCACACCGACTCCTGCCTTTCCGGTTGGCGCGATCAGTGATCCGTACGAGATGTATCTCAACGACATCTTTACGGTGACCGCCAACCTGGCCGGCGTCCCTGCCATCTCGGTGCCGATCGGCCGCGTGCGAAGACTGCCGGTGGGAGGGCAGATCATCACGGCGCACTTCGACGAGTACATGATGTTTCGCGTCGCGTATGCACTCGAGGCATCGCTCGGCGTGGAGGCGCATCAATGACCGCGGGGCGTTTCGAGATGGTCGTCGGGCTGGAAGTGCACGTCCAGCTCAAGACGCGCTCGAAAGCGTTCTGCGGCTGCTCGACGGATTTCGGGGCACCTCCCAACGTCAACACATGTCCCGTGTGTCTCGCACTTCCTGGTGCACTGCCCGTGCTGAACGAGCATGCAGTGAAGCTCGCAGTGCGCGCTGCACTCGGGCTTGGTTGCACGATACATCCCTCATCCGTCTTCGCGCGGAAGAACTACTTCTATCCTGATCTTCCCAAAGGCTATCAGATCTCCCAATTCGACCGGCCCCTGGCGACCGGCGGTTCTGTCGAGATTGGCAAGAGCGAAAGCGGCGCGCCCGTCCAGGTCGGGATCACCCGTCTTCATATGGAAGAGGATGCGGGCAAATCAATCCACGACCGTTATCCCGGCGCGACCGCCATCGACCTCAATCGTGCAGGCGTGCCTCTGATCGAGATCGTGAGCGAACCGGACATTCGGACCTCCGCGGCCGCGGGCGCGTATCTGCGCACTTTGAAACAGATCCTCCAGTACCTCGACGTCAGCGATGTGAGCATGGAGGAGGGAAGCCTTCGCGTCGATGCGAACATCAGCGTCAGGCCCCACGGTCAGGAAAAGCTTGGCACGAAGACCGAAGTGAAGAACATGAATTCGTTCTCGGCCGTTGAGCGCGCCCTCGACGCCGAGTATGCGCGCCAGGTAGCGTTGATCGAATCGGGAGGTGCGGTTCAGCAGCAGACCTTGCTCTGGGATGGCGCTCGCGAAACCGTCCGTCCGAGTCGGACCAAGGAAGGAAGCCATGACTACCGCTACTTCCCCGAGCCCGATCTGCGCCCGCTTCTTCTGGAGGAGACCTGGGTCAGCGATGCGCGCAAAAAACTTCCGGAGCTTCCCGATGCACGGAAGCTTCGCCTCACCACTGAGTACGCGATTTCTGTCGCGGAGGCCGAACAACTGACGTCGACGCCGAGTCTGGCGGATTACTACGAAGGAGTAGCGCGCGCTTCAGGAGATGGAAAGTCAGCCTACAACTGGGTGATGGGCGAGGTGCTTGCCTCGCTCCGCGCTTCGGGACAGGACATCGCGTTATTCCGCGTTCGTCCCGCCGATCTCGCGCAGCTGCTGAATCTCGTGCGGGATGGAGCGATAAGTCACACCGCGGCCAAACGCGTTTTCGCGGGCATGGTGGGAACCGGCAAACCTGCCGCCCAGATCGCCGCTGATGAGGGACTCACCCAGGTCGGTGACGAGGGCGCGATAGCGACGTGGGTGGCGGAGGTTCTCGACGAGCACCCCGAAGAAGCAAAACGATATCTCTCGGGAGAAAAAAAGCTTCAGGGAGTTCTTGTCGGGTTCGTAATGAAGAAATCGAAAGGACGCGCCGACCCGAAACGCGTCAATCAGTTGCTGTCCGCGCGTGGCGGGTAGAGCGGCTCCGGCAAACCGGTAGCGAAGCGCAACCCGGTTCGCGGCATTCCAAAGTGATGCTGCGCCTGCTCGCGGACGTGATCTTCGCCGCCTCTGCGCAGAGCCGCGCGTCTTATTTTCTTCGCCTCACGCAGCGGCTCCGTTCCCGCGGGGTCGAGCTTAAAAGGCTCGGCGCGATCCATCCGCGCCAGCAGATCGACGATGTAGTCGAAGGCTCGGCCCATGTAGTCACCGACTTCTGTCTCAGTGAGATCCCACCGGCTTTTCTCTTCGACCAGGTGGAAGATGCGCTGCCACGACTCGGTGTCTGCCACATAGACCATCCCGCGAAATATCCGGCGGTTGGTCGGTGTGCTGAAAATCGTGGGACTGAGAATGCGGTCGAGATGCTCGTCGCTGTGTGAGTGATCGCGCAGTATCAGCTGCTTGGCGGTTCGGCTGAAGCGTTCTCCAATGTGCGTATCGAAGCGACTCTCCCAATAGCTGTGACCGAGCGCCGCCGTTGACGACGTGATGGTCAGCTGATGGGGCACGAAGTAGTTGTGCGCGACGGAGTCAGCAGCGAGATGGGCGAGGTACCCCAGCGCAAAGGCCCGCAGCGGCTCCGACTCCGCGTTGTCGTGAATCTCGAAGCCGACGTTCCACGAGTGGCAGTGACGACCGGCCGCCGCGTACTTCTTGGCGATGCTCGTGTCGGCCGCAATCGAGCCGTACAGAAAATCGTACGGAAAAGCCGATAGCAGCTCCGCGATGCCTGAGGGAAGGAGCGTGAGCGAGCGCATCACGGCCTCTCCCAGAAAGATGTGCGTTCCAGGAGTCCAGGCGTGAGCGACCGACGGCGTCAGCATCAGCAGCAGCACGACCGCCGACAGCACGCTGAACACCGGGACCGCGCGCGACGGAGCGCGCACCGTTCCGCGGCCGCTAAATGCCGATGCGCTTACGCTGACGGCGGACCGCTTTGCGAAGATCGTCGAGCTCGCCTTTCACCACGTCGTTGATCGCTTCGCGGGCCGTGTCGACATAGTCCCGCACCTGCTCCACCACGTCGTCGACGGGAATCCGATCGACCAGCTCGCCGCCACGGTCCATCGCTGTATTGAATCCGCGCCTCGCGCGGGGAGCCGCCCAGCGGGCGCCTTCCATGGCGCGCTCACCAGCCCAGCGCGCTCCCTCGAGCCCGCGGTCGCCCGCCCATTTGGCTCCGCCCAGGCCAGCCATTCCAGCCAGCGCTGCACCGCGACCCGCGTACCGGACCAATGGTCCGACCGGCCGCCGTCCCGATGGGCCGCGTCTGAGCAGAAGGGTGACTCCGGCTCCGACCGCCGCGCCGATGAGCGCCGCCGTCAGCAGATCGTATTGCTGCTCACGATCCTCGTCCAGTTCCATCTCTGGGTCTGACGCGCGGGCGCGGTTTCTCCCAACCGTCGGCTCTGTCTTCGTCGTAGTCCCCATCGGTCCACTCCTCCTCGTCAAAAGCCTGATTGATTCCTGTTCTCACGCCGCGAATGGTGGATGCAGTCGTCACGAATGCGGACTCCGCCTCCTCCTGAACCACTTCCAGCAGGGCGTTGAGCTGTTTGATCCTGTCCTCAGCCGACGCCGCCGCCTGCTGCAACCGCTGGTTCACCGCGGCCACTGTCTGACTCACCTGCTGAATGTCGACCCGAATCGCTGTTGAGATATAATCGACGTTGTCCGCGATCGCGCTGGCGTGGCGCATCAGCGGGTTGATGTCGCCGTAAATCTTGTCCAGCATGTCGCTGGTTTTCTTGTAGCTCTTTCGGAAGTTCCACGCGGCGGGAATGAGCGCACCCGAAAGCACGATGATGGTGAGGGTCATCACCACGCTGGCGATGCTCGTGACCTTTGCGAACCACCCCGGCTCCGCCACGACCTGCTTTGTGAAGATCGTGTCGCCCAGGGCACGAGCAGCCTGCAACAGCAACTCGCTAGCGATCCATCCCGTCATGTGCGCGAAGTGTGCAAGGGAGAGGCCATTTTGCGGAGAGTTTCCGCGAACGGTACAAAGAGTGCTCAGTGCGATATATTTTCGCAACACGCACTCACATCGACCGTAAACAACATGCCAGCAGTTCAGTTCGTGGTCGAGGGTGGCAAGACCCTCAGCGGATCCATTCGCCCTTCCGGAAACAAGAACGCTGCGCTGCCGATCGTTGCCGCGGCGCTGATATCGCCCAATCCTGTTCATTTGAGGAACGTCCCACGCATCCGCGACATCGAGACGCTGGTGGAGCTCATTCGCTCGGTCGGAGCTTCAATGGAGTGGGTGGGACGGAATGAGCTGGATGTTCACGCGAGGGACCTTCGTCCAGCCGATCTGAATCCGACGCTGTGCGCAAAGATTCGCGCGTCGATTCTGCTCGCCGCTCCGCTCCTGGCGCGTTGCGGTCAGGTGACGCTTCCGCCCCCGGGCGGCGACGTAATCGGCCGCCGGCGTCTCGACACCCATTTCCTCGCTCTCGAACAACTCGGCGCCAGCTTTACGCACGGCAAGATGATCGACATGCGCGTCGGAGGCTTCAAGGGCGCCGACGTGTTTCTCGACGAGCCTAGCGTTACCGCCACTGAAAATGCACTCGTCGCGGCATCAGCGGCCAAGGGCACCACCATACTGCGTAACGCCGCCAGCGAGCCACACGTTCAGGACCTAGCCAATTTCCTCATCGCCCTCGGCGCTGAGATCGACGGTGTCGGCACCAACACCATGACAATCCAGGGCGGAAAGTCGCTCGGGACCAAAGAGGTCACTTACACCATAGGTCCGGATCACATCGAGGTCGGCTCTTTCATCGGACTTGCCGCCGTTACAAGATCGACTCTGACAATCGAGAGCGCGGGCGTGGAGCACCTCCGCTCCACTCGAATGGGCTTTTCGCGGCTTGGGATCGAGTGCGAGGTCAAAGGTCAGGATCTCATCGTGCCCGGTGAGCAGTCGCGGAAGATTCAAACCGACATGGGTGGCCACGTGCCCAAGCTCGAAGATCAGCCGTGGCCGGCGTTCCCGGCCGACACCATGTCGATTGCTATCGTTACGGCCACTCAGTGCGAAGGTCTGATCCTCATGCACGAGAAGATGTTCGAGTCGCGCATGTTCTTCGTCGACAAGCTCTCGACGATGGGCGCCCGGATTGTCCTTTGCGATCCGCACCGCGCGCTGGTGCACGGCCCGTCCCGCCTTCGCGGCGCATTCCTGGAATCGCCCGACATTCGAGCCGGGATGGCACTCCTGCTCGCCGCGCTGTGCGCCGAGGGGACCAGCTTCATCAATAACGTCGGCCAGATCGAGCGCGGTTACGAGCGCATCGATGAGCGCCTCAACGCATTGGGCGCGTCAATCACTCGCGTTGACGATCGCCGACAGTAGCGTTTCCGAAGTCCCCAAAGAGGTCATTACCGACTTCGATAGCTGGGGGATTCGCGCATTCACCACCACCAGGGACGCCGGAACTTTTAGCCTTTCTGGAACCGAGCCCGTTAACGAAGTGATGGGCCGCTGGACCGCGGTTCAGCGCGAGATCTCAGGTACCGCCCGCCGCCTGGCCACCGTTCGGCAGATCCACGGCACTCGCGTTCTCGTCCACACAGGTGGCTGGGAAGGATTTCTGAGGGCGGAGGAGGCCGATGGGCACATCGCTTCGGAGAAGGGCATTGGACTCGCAATCGGCATCGCCGATTGCGTACCGGTTTTCATTGCCCACCCGTCGGGGATCGTCGCGCTCCTCCACTCAGGGTGGAGGGGAACCGCCGCGCACATCACTACCGAGGCGATTGCCGCCCTGGCGCGATACGGCTTGCCACCGGACGAGCTCGCCATCCACCTCGGCCCGGCAATCTGTGGTCGTTGCTACGAGGTCAGCGCTGACGTTCGCGAACAGCTGACTGGCCAGCCGGTGACTCGAGCCGGCCACGTGGATCTGAGGTCCCTTATCGCCGAGCACGCATCCGAGACCGGCGTTCAGAAGATCACGGTTAGTCCGTCTTGTACCAAATGCGATAACGACAGATTCTTCTCGCACCGGGCTGGGGACAAGGGCAGGCAGATTGGGGTGATCGCCGCTCAAGCCTGAGCACCACGCGTGGCGAGCCGGAACTAACCGCCTGCCTTGATAAGCGACTGTCCCCCTCGTACATTGCGTAGGGCGTTCAACTCGGCGGCCAACTGATGTGGGGATCCCCCCACATTTTTTTATCCCTTCGATTGACCTCGAAGCTGCATGAACGAGATGTTGGAAACGCTTGTGGCTGCGGAAATTAAGCCACTTGGACTTGAGCTTTTTGAATTGAAGGTCGGCGGCAGCAGGAACCGTCCTGTTCTCGACGTTCGCGTCGAGCGCGAGGACGGTGAAAAAGTCACCGTCGAGAATTGTGCGGCTGCCTCACGCGCTATTGAGAGCAGGCTCGACGCCGAGAACTTCGGCGACCAAAGATATGTTCTGGAAGTGTCGTCTCCTGGAATCGAGCGGCCGCTCCGGAACGGCAAAGACTGGAAAAGATTCGTCGGCAGCACGGCGGTGGTCACCGCGAACGTCCCGGGTGATCCGGCCGGGCGGCGGACGGATGAAGTTGAGATAGCCGGCGTCGAAGGTGACCCTGGTCAGGAAATCGTGATCGTGCGCAACGAGCGTGGTGACGAGCGGAGTTTTCCGCTCACGGCGGTCGAGAAGGCGCGGCTGGCTTTTCATTGGAATAGGTAGGGTCGACACATGGCGGCTTCAGTAGAAATTCTGACGGCGATCCGCGAGCTCACTAACTCGAAGCAGATCGATCGTGCCGAATTGCACGGCCTTCTCGAGGACGGCATCAACGCCGCGCTCGCGAAGAAGCACGGGCCAACGGTACAGGCCGAGGTCGATATCGACGAGAACAAGGGCGCGATTCGCATCGTCCTTCTCAAGACGGTAGTGGAAGATGTCACGGACTCGGCGAGCCAGATCTCCCTCGAGGAAGCCCGTTTCGAGGACCCCGACTTCCAGGTTGGCGACCAGATGGAAATCCCGGTGGACTTCGCGGAGTTCGGGCGCACCGCCGTTCAGGCCGCTAAGCAGCGGATCATCCAGCGCGTCCGCGAAGGCGAGCGCTCGAAGATTCGCGACGAGTTCTCGAGCAGAGTCGGAGATCTCCTTTCCGGTGAAGTGCAGCAGATCGAGCGCGGCAAGCTCGTCATCATGCTCAACAAGTTTCGCGAGGCCGAGGCGATCATCCCTTATCGCGAGCAAAACCATCGCGAGCATTTCCATCAGGGAGATCCGATTCGCGCCGTCCTCAAGCGCGTCGAGGAAACCCCTAAAGGACCGCGGCTCGTTCTGAGCAGGGCGGATGCACTCTTCGTGAAGGCCCTCTTCAAGCTCGAGGTCCCCGAGATCCAGCAGAATCTCGTCGAGATCCGCGCCAGCGCTCGCGAGGTCGGAAGCCGCACCAAGATCGCCGTCTTCTCGCGTGACGATTCGGTGGATCCGGTCGGCGCCTGCGTCGGCCTCAAGGGCTCGCGCGTCCAGGCCGTGGTAAACGAGCTCGGCGGCGAGCGCATCGACATCGTGCCGTGGTCGTCTGATCCCGAGCGCTTCGCCAAGCTTGCCCTCGCGCCCGCGCGCGTCGCGCGTGTGTTCAGCGATCCTGGAACGAAGACGATCCAGGCAATCGTCGACGAAGATCAGCTTTCCCTGGCGATCGGTAGAAATGGACAGAACGTCAGGCTCGCATCCGAGCTGACCGAGTGGAAGATCGAGCTGTACTCCAGCCGTGAATGGATGGAGCGCGGAAGCGATCAGCCTATTTTTGCGCCGCTGCCAACCGACGAACCTGTCTCGGGAGTGAATCCCCGTCTGGCCGAGCTCGACGGAATGCAGGCGGCGACGGTCGCCGTGCTGGAGGAAGCCGGGTATCGCACCCTGGACGACATCATAGATCTGGAGCGCGAGGATTTCCTGCGTCTTCCGGGCATTGCCCCGGAAGAGGCTGACAGGTTGATGGCAATCATCAACGAGCTGACTACCGATGAAGCCGCCGAATCTGGAGAGGAAGCGGTCGATGCCACTCCGGCGGATTCCGCCGCCAGTGCCGAGATGGAGTCCGAAGGCGGGAGCTCCGCAGGAGATGTGACGGATAACGAAGGCGAAAAGCAGGAATAAGCGATGGACGCCGCCCAACACCGTAAACTCCTCAGCCTCATCGGTCTCGGAGTACGCGGCCGGGGAGCGATTGTCGGTGTCCAGCAAGTAAGGG
>DATBXT010000108.1:0-6410 GCA_036514115.1 Gemmatimonadaceae bacterium | reverse complement strand
GCGTGATGTACGAAGGAGCGCCGGATTGGCCGCAACGCGATCGCTTCTGGGACATCTGCGAGAGACATGGCGTCACGATTCTCTACACCGCCCCGACGGCGATTCGCGCCTTCATGAAATGGGGGGATGACTGGCCCGCGAAGCACGATCTCTCGAAGCTGCGCTTACTTGGATCGGTTGGAGAGCCAATCAATCCGGAAGCATGGATGTGGTATCGCGAGCACATCGGCGGCGACCGTTGTCCGATCGTCGACACGTGGTGGCAGACGGAGACGGGCGCGATCATGATCTCTCCGCTGCCGGGGATCACGGCGACGAAACCGGGAAGCGCGACGATGCCGCTGCCGGGTTACAGCGCCGATCTCCTGGACTCGACGGCGCAGCGCATTGAAGTCGGTGGCGGGTTGCTGGCAGTCACCAAACCGTGGCCGTCGATGCTGCGCACGATCTGGGGCGATGACGAGCGATACGTCCAGACTTATTTCACCAAATGGCCCGGCCGCCCGGACCTGTATTTCCCGGGCGACGGCGCGAAGCGCGACGATGATGGGTATCTCTGGATCCTCGGCCGCGTCGACGATGTTCTCAACGTCGCCGGACATCGCATCGGTACCATGGAAGTGGAGTCAGCGTTGGTCGAGCATCCAGCCGTCGCCGAGGCGGCGGTGGTAGGAAAAACTCACGAGCTCAAAGGCCAGGCATTGGCGTGTTTCGTGACGCTTCGTGATGGGCGAACGGCGAGTCCCGAACTGCGCGAAGAGCTACGCGAATTCGTTGCGAAAAAAATCGGTGCGCTGGCGCGGCCCGACGACATTCTGTTCTCCGCCGATCTGCCAAAAACACGCTCCGGAAAAATCATGCGGAGACTGTTGCGCGACATCGCCGAAGGCCGTGCGCTCGGGGACACTACGACCCTCGCAGATCCGAATGTTGTCGCCAGTCTGAAAGATCAGTACGAGGAGAAAGAGGGCTAAGCGCGGCTCTTCGGCGACGACTTTTTTTTGGCATCTCACGACTATATACAAAAGGTGTAGTAGGGCGCTTCTCCGCCTCGCCTAGATTGCGGTTTCAGGGCAATCTGCTCGCTTTCCGCATCACTGGAGCTCTGGGAGACGACAATGAAGCCAGTCCCGACCGCGTGCGCCGCGATCATGCTCGCCGCTTTCGGCGCCAGCCACTTGAACGCACAACAATCGTGTTCCGGTACTACCACGTGCACCACAACGCACTCAGTCACGGTGACCGTTGGTGGCCTGATCAGCCTCGCCCTGAGTTCAAGCGCCACAGGCCTAACGACCCCAAGCGCGACTAACATCTCTGGCGGAGCTACGCTCCAGGATCCGGGACCTTCGTTGACGATCAGCGCGAATCAGGCGTGGACCGTCAACATCAGGTCGCTGACCCCTACGAACTGGAACTATGCGGGGAGTGCTGGCGGCGTCAAGCCAATCCGTGAGCTTGCGTATTCAACTTCGGCGGGCGGGGTCTATACGCCAATAACGAACACTGACGCCCTCTTCATCTCCGGTGATGCTGCCGCCAGCGGCCTGGTGCAGGCGTCGTTTTTTCGAACGACCTGGGTTCCTGGCTTCGGGGCTCCCAGCAACGCCCCCGGCGTCTACAGTCAGCAGATCGCGTTCACCATAACCTCCCCGTAATCCATGTGGCGTTCCGCCTCTCGCTGGCTCTCGACGGCGAGCGCGGAGCGCAGACGGCAAGCGTGGCACGCCGTGCTGGGCCTCTGCGCTGGGAGTATCCTCCTCGCCGAACCAGCCTCGGCGCAGCTGCTCGTGGATCCCCTCCAGGTGGTGATCGTTTCTCCGCACCCGGGCCGCTTCGTATCGAGCGTTTCGGTGTCGAACACGTCGGACCAGCCGGTGCAGACAAGCATCAGCCGTGGCGATTGGGACCGCGCCGAGAACGGTGACAACCGCTTCTTCCCCAGCGGTTCTACGCCGCACTCCTGCGGTGCGAAGCTGGCTGTCTCGCCGGCGTCACTGCGACTGGAGCCGCACAGTTCCCGCGTCGTCAGACTTTCAGTTACAGCTGACTCTGCGCTCACCAGTGAATGCTGGGATATCGTTTTCATCGAGGAGATACCCCAGCACACGACATCCGTCAAAAAAAGCTCATTGGAGTTCACATTCCGCACCGGGGTGAAGGTCTACCTCCTTCCGCCAGATCTCCGGCAGAGTGCGGCGGTAGAAAACATGGTGGTCGTTGATTCACCGAAACGCGCAATCGCGATTCAGTTCCACAACACGGGTGCCATCCATCTCTTCGCGAAAGGTCGGCTCGAGTTTCGGCGGCTGGATAACAGCGTCCTGAAGCAGGTTGAGATCAAGGAGTTTCCGACACTTCCCGGTGCAACCCGCCGAGTTGTAATAGAGGTTCCGGGCGATCTGGCCCCAGGCGATTATATCGCACTGGCGATGATTGATTTCGGCGGCGCCGAGCTCGTCGCGGGGCAGATCGACTTCGAGGCAAAGTAGGGGCGAATGGCTACGCTGCGGCGGCGCTGTCTGATCGTCGCGCACGGTGTGGGCGTTTTCCTCACGCTGGGGTTCGGATCGTCCAGGTCCTTCGCGCAAGCAGCTCCAGCCACCAGGCTCACCATCACGGCAAACACGGTCACGTTTGCCCCTCCGACAGTCGACGACTACGCAGCCGGCTTTGTGACGGGAGCTGCAGGCATAACCTACACGTTAGACGTGACAGCCGTGGGAGGAAAACGGCGGACCGCTACGGTCTCGATCCGCGCTACCTCAGCCACCGTCGGCGGTGGAAAGCCCGTCTCAGACGTGCAGTGGCGCCGTAGCGACCAGCCCACCTGGAACTCTCTCACGCTCACGAACGCGCCCGTCGAGGCGCGCTTGATGGACAAAGCGACCAACAATCCGTGGAGTAACGCGATCGTTTTTCGGATTCTCGTCAGCTGGCGGGCTGACCCCCCGGCGACTTACACCGCAGATATCGAGATCACCCTGACTCAGATATACAATTGACGAGCGCGGCTTGTTGGGCAGATCTCCTCGCGGCATTTGTCGCTTGTGGCGCGGTCACGAATACTTTGACAGCCCAGTTGTCGACGATTGTGATGCGATCAACTGCGTCCGCTTCAACTGGCATGATCGGAAATTCGACGACACCTGCCGATTCAGTGAGAGGTGCCGGGATCACGGTTTCAGGCTCTCCACGAACCTACCAGGTGGTGTCTGTGCCGGTTCCCGATGCGCTTCTACAGTCTGTGGAGGTCGAGGTGTCGATCACGGCGCGCGGCGAGTTCTCCGTGTTGGGATCGCCTACGCGGATCATAAACCCGCTGGCTGGCCACCAGATCGTTGGCATTACCATTGGGATTCCCGCCGCCGCAAGAGCCGGAAGGAGGCTCGCCGCCGAAGTCGCTTTCGCGGCGCCCGCATCTCCGACAGTGTTGGTACCGGTCGAGATCGACGTGAACCTGATACGAAGTATCGCGTTGCGGCAAACCGCGTCGGTTAACGCTCAGGCGGGCAGTGATGTCGTTCTGCCGTTCAGTGTGGCCAACCGGGGCAACGGAGATGAGCGGCTGGCCACCGAGGTCACGGTCCCCGGCGGCTGGTCAACTGGTCAGATCAAGGAGATAACCCGGTTGACGCTTTCCCCCGGCGAAAGTGTCACGCGGCAGATTCGGCTCAAGGTGCCTTTGCGGGCGAGCACCGGGACCTCCTTCGTTCAGGTGGATGTGCTCGCCGGCAGCGACACCGTCGCGGTTCGGACGATGACGATCGAGGTATTCAATGACGGATCCATTGGCCGGCAATCTGGTCCGGTTGTCATAACGGCTCTGACTCGCGCGCTGGATGAGCACGGTCAGCCAAGCGATCTTCTAACTCTCGCCGCGAACGGCGCGCTCTATGACTCCGTCCGTATCGACGGACAACTCTCAATTGGTGCCCTACCCGGAGCGGCGGCGGGCTACGCTTACGCGCATCTGGGCACGTATCAATCTCCAGCAGCGGTAACCTTGTCCGCTCCGCACGCGCAGCTCGGCCTCGGCCTCACCGGAGGGTCGTTCTCGGAACTGACTGGCTTGTATACCTACGGTCAGGGCGCACACTTCTACCTGCAACGGAATGACTGGAATCTTCTTGCCCTGGGGGCAGTTTCGCTTCGCACGCCATTCACCAACGATCGGGAGCCAATGCTCGGACTTCGGGCTGAGCATCGTCTTGGCGTGGCGAGTGTAAGTGGCTCAGTCACGCACCTTGGTGAGGCGGGCCCGTATTCCCGTCACCTCGATGCACTGGGTTTGGGCGCGGTCGCACCGGTGTACTTCATGGGGACGCTCAGGATGGAGGTTGCTGAGCGCCGCTACAAGAGTGGCGAAGGAGTCGGCTGGTCGAGCGAGCTGGTGCGATCACTGGGTGACAATAACCTTCAGCTCCGCGCCACACACGCACCAGGTGGAAGCGATGCCTTTGCCCGCTCGACCGACGAGCTGCTGGCGAATGTCACGCAGCGAATATCATCTCGAGTGTTGATCGGCGGGAGCGCCTGGCGCACCACCGACGCAACTTCGGTTTTCAGCGGCCTCGAAACGAAAGGCTTCGCGGTAAGACCACAATTCCGTCTGGGCGGGGCAACTACCCTCGCGCTGGAAGCGCGCTCGTACTTCTACGACGCAACGTCCCGTCCGGGCGTATCGAGCACCGGCACCGGGTTTGGCAGCCGCGAGGAACAGCTCGGCGCGATTCTGAGCGCGAGCGTACGTCGATTTTACCTGAACGCCAACGCTTATCTGGGCAATCTCACCCACACAGCTACTCTCTCCGGACAGCTTACTACTACAGAACGTGTTCCCAGGAACTATTGGACTGCAGCAGCTGGTTGGTCAGGAGTTCCGGGTTTTCTGGAAGTGCAGACTCGGATCGAACAGACGCGCAACCAGAGTGGTCTCGTGCTTCAACAGAATATTTTCGGGATTCGCGGAGACGCGGTCATTCTCCCCTGGTTGTACGGAATTCGCGCGGTGGGAGAGGCGCAGCGAGTGGTCGGGTTCGGCGATTGGCGTGCGTCGACAGTACGGGGCGGGCTGGCGGTGCCTCTGACCA
The DNA here is from genome assembly GCA_036514115.1 of Gemmatimonadaceae bacterium. Classification (GTDB taxonomy): domain Bacteria; phylum Gemmatimonadota; class Gemmatimonadetes; order Gemmatimonadales; family Gemmatimonadaceae; genus UBA4720. Next base: position 1,317 of record DATBXT010000108.1, on the reverse strand, counting down.
ACGGCCTGGCATTCAGCTTCGGGGTTGAGCGCAACACCATTTTCCGCGCATCCGACGGCAGCGTGCCATGGATCGTTGGGGCCCGGATTGAGCATGCGAGTACGCTGCCCATGCTCCGCACTCCCGGGACATCCGGCTACGTCTACCGTGATCTGAATGGCAATCAGCGCCGCGACGAGGGTGAGCCTGGAGTTGCGGGCGTCATTGTGAGACGCAGCGGACAAACCGCAGTCGCCGATGACCGCGGAAGATACCGCGTCGGCGGGGATGCCCATCAAGAGATCACCGTCGATGAGGCATCTTTGCCCGATGGATTATCGCCGAACGGTACGAGCCGGCACGACCTCGCTCTAACTCAGTCAGGCGACGCGGAGGTTGAGCTGGTTGTTGCTCAACGACCCGGGCTCACTCCCATTCGAGTCGACTTCAGTAAGGCACACATTACTGCGCGAGATAACGCCGGCCGCGAGTGGAGCGCAACGATGACGGGGCCGGCCATTGCGAGCTTCTTGTCGCTTCCGATTGGAACATACCAGTTGGAGTTCGACTTATCCGAGATTGGCGAGCCGCTCGTGCCGCGCGAACCGATACCGCTACTCATGATCGTTTCCAGGAACGCGAAACCCTGCACGGTCACCCTCGACCCGCGACCGGTACAATTGTGGGACGGAAGCGGTCGAAACGAGTTGCACCAGAAGGCCGCGCCACCCCCGGAAGGGCCCGATGAGCGTGAACGGAAAGAAAAGCAGCCAGTAGCGACATGAAGGACCTTCGCGCCCACTTGGCGTTGCTCGTCGCGATCGGGCTCCCCACGAAGGTCGTGGCGCAACTGACCTGCACCGCCGCAGGGAGCCCTGACATTTGCAGCATTGCCGGTCAGATAATTTTCACTGCAACCGGGCTGCTTTCGCTGCAAACAAGTAGCGCGACCACCGTCCTGCGTTCGCCGACCCCAGCGGACTACAACGCTGGCTTCAACACCACAGTGGGTCCGACCCTGACGGTCAGAGCGAACCAATCGTGGACCGTCCACATCCGCTCCGCCGCACCGCTATGGACAGCGACGAATACTTCGGGAAATGTGGCGGCGAGACCGACCAAGCCGGCCGCCGACCTCCGGTGGAGCACAGCATCCAACGGAGTTTTCACACCTACTTCAACCACTGACGTGACCGTTGTAAATGGGCTGGCGAGCGACGGCACTATTGTTACGCTGCACTTCCGGACTGTATACAATTGGAGCCTCGACACGCCTGGAAATTACTCGCTCGCATTGATGCTCACTTTGACCTCCCCGTAAAACAGTTGGCATTGAAA
>DATBXT010000107.1:0-2553 GCA_036514115.1 Gemmatimonadaceae bacterium | reverse complement strand
GCCTCTGCCCGCGTTCGTCGACGCCACGGTGCGGATCAAGCGGGCAGCTGCTCTCACACATAAGACAACCGGCCGGCTCGACGCGAAGCTCGCCGACGCGATCGTCGGTGCGGCGGACGAGGTGCTCTCGGGCAAGCATCGTGAGCAGTTCGTTGTAGATGTCTATCAGGCGGGCGCGGGCACCTCGCACAACATGAACATCAACGAGGTGCTGGCCAATCGCGCCAACGAGCTGCTCGGCGCGAAACGTGGCGTGTACGCGCCCGTTCATCCGAACGATCACGTCAACATGGCGCAGTCGACTAATGACGTGATTCCGACGGCGATCAGGCTCGCCTGCCTCACCGAGCTGCACCCGTTACGGAATGCGGTGGAAGCACTCATCGGCGCCTTCGAGGAAAAAGGCCGCGAATTCGACGGCGTTCTAAAATCGGGGCGAACACACCTGCAGGATGCAATGCCGATAAGGCTCGGACAGGAGTTCACCGCCTATGCTGGCTCGCTCGAGCGCGGGCTGAAGCGCGTCCTCCAGGCCGCTGACTTCCTTCGGGACCTCGGTATCGGCGGCAGCGCGGTGGGAACGGGCGTGAACGTCGAGCCCGAATATCCCCAGCTGATGGTGAAGGCGCTCGCGGAATCCGCGAAGGTGGAGCTCAGAGAAGGTTCGGACCGAGTTCAGCTGATGCAAAGCATGGGAGACGTGGCCGCATTCAGCTCGCAGTTGAAGATTCTGGCGCTGGATCTGAGCAAGATTGCGAGCGACCTCAGGCTCATGGCCAGTGGGCCGCGGACGGGCCTCGACGAGATCCGCTTGCCGGCGGTGCAGCCCGGGTCATCGATAATGCCGGGCAAGATAAATCCATCGGTTCCGGAGATGGTGAACCAGGTCTGTTTCCAGATTCTGGGCAATGATGCCTGCGTAAGTGCGGCCGCCGAGCATGGGCAGCTCGAGCTGAACGTGATGATGCCGGTGATCGCCTACAACGTTCTGCACTCTATGATGATCCTCCAGAATGCGTCGATGGTATTGGCAGAGAAAACGGTGAGGGGCATCGACGCGAACGAGGAGATGTGCAACAACTGGCTGGAGCGCTCAGCGGCGCTCGCCACGGCGCTCGCGCCGCAGATCGGCTACGCGCGTGCGGCGGAGCTGGCCAAGCAATCGGTGAAGGAGAAAGTGCTGATTCGGGATCTGGTCCGGCGCGAAAAGGTGATTCCCGAGAAAGAGATCGATGAGGTGCTCGATTTGAGGAAGATGACCGAGATCGGAGTGCCGGGCGGGAAGCACGGCGGGGTCTCGGCGGGTTAGCGCCCTTGTCCAAAGCGACGGCTCGCCCTATCGTGAGTACATGCGGATAACTACGTGGGCGGAGTACGGCGTGATCTGCGCACTCAACCTTGCCAAGCGTACCGATCTCGGGCCTGTCAACGGCCGCGAAATCGCCCGGCAGGAACGGCTGCCCGCTGACTACGTCGAGCAGATCTTGCTCAGGCTGAGGCGTGCGGGTGTGATCTCGAGCACACGGGGTGCGCGCGGAGGCTACGTCCTCGCCAAACCGGCGGCCGAGATCTCGATTCGGGATGTCATCCATGCATCGGAGCTGGAGACCTTCAGCCTCCACTGCGTGAGCCACCCGGTCGAGGAAGAGCGGTGCTCCGCGTCTCACAGCTGCAGCATCAGGCCGGTGTGGGTAATGCTGCAGACAAAGATCGACGACGTGCTGCAGGCCGTGAGCCTCGCCGACCTCATGCACGACGAGCCGACGGTGCGAGAGCGCGTCGGCTTGCCCAGCGCGGCGAGGGCCGTCCCGGACAAATCCGGTCTCCCGATTCTGGAGACGGTCTAGATCATCAGCCCCGGATGCATAAACGGCGCGCCTGGAATGCAGACGCGCCGTTCTTTTTCATGTGCCGAAGGGGGGACTCGAACCCCCACGAGCTTGCGCTCACTGGCTCCTGAAGCCAGCGCGTCTACCAGTTCCACCACTCCGGCAGGTTGGAGGTCGAATGATAGAAACCCGCGGGAGCGAAGTCAAACCTCGGCTGGGCGGTGAATACCGTTGTATCGTTGAAGCGCGCGAAGTTGCGTCTCACTTGACCACGAAGTCAAATGGCAGAGAAAGTCGACAAGGATGAGAAGGAGTCGGTGGCGAGGAACAAACGCGCCAGACACGACTACCACATCCTCGACACCTGGGAGGCGGGAGTCGTTCTGACCGGCAGCGAAGTAAAGTCGCTCCGGAACGGAAAGGCCAACATCGCCGACTCCTACGCGATCGTCAAAGATGGTGAGGTTTTCCTGCTGAATCTGCACATATCGCCTTACGAACAGGCAAGCTACTTCAATCACGAGCCGACAAGGACGCGGAAGCTCCTTTTGCACCGCAAGGAGATCCGCAAGATGATTGGAGCGGTGGAGCGTCAGGGGCTGACGCTGATTCCGCTCGAGATCTACTTCAAGCGCGGCAAAGCCAAAGTCGCCCTCGCACTCGGCAAAGGGAAAAAATTGTACGACAAGCGAGCGGACGAAAAACGCCGCGACGATGAGCGGGA
>DATBXT010000106.1:0-11034 GCA_036514115.1 Gemmatimonadaceae bacterium | reverse complement strand
GTCGATGGTGATGATTCTGGTGATCACCGGCGTCGGATCGCTGATCCACATCTTCAGCGTTGGCTACATGCGCGAGGATCCGGGCTATCCGCGCTACTTCGCGTATCTCAATCTCTTCGTGTTCTTCATGCTGGTGCTGGTCCTCGGCGCGAATTATCCGGTCCTGTTCGTCGGCTGGGAAGGCGTGGGGCTCTGCTCCTATCTCCTGATCGGGTTCTGGTTCAACGACAAGGCGAACGCCGACGCCGGGAAGAAGGCATTCATCGTAAACCGCATCGGTGACTTCGGCTTGCTGGTTGCGATGTTCCTTTTGTTCGCCAACATCGGAGTGCTGGATTTCGTCGGCGTGAACGCCAAGGCAGTCGAGCTTGGTGCGGGAAGCGCGCTGGTGACGGCAATCTGCCTGTTCATGTTCCTTGGCTGCACCGGCAAGAGCGCGCAGATCCCGCTGTATATCTGGCTGCCTGACGCAATGGCGGGTCCGACCCCGGTGTCCGCACTGATCCATGCCGCGACGATGGTGACCGCCGGCGTTTATCTCATCGCGCGCAGTGCGGCGTTGTTCTCGCTATCGCCGGTTGCGTCGCTGACTGTGGCGATTGTCGGCGCGCTGACAGCGATTTTCGCGGCAACCATTGGTCTGAAGCAGTGGGATATCAAAAAAGTTCTCGCGTACTCCACCATCTCCCAGCTTGGGTACATGTTCATCGGCGTCGGCGTCGGCGCCTACGTGTCAGGCATGTTCCACCTCGTGACCCACGCCTTCTTCAAAGCGCTCCTCTTCCTCGGCTCGGGCTCCGTCATTCATGCCATGCATGCTGCGTATCACAGCACGCACAGCCATGAGGACGCGCAGGACATGCGCAACATGGGTGGGCTCAGACGCTATCTGCCCGTCACGTGCGCCCTGATGTGGATCGCGACGCTGGCAATCTCGGGAATCCCGCCACTCTCCGGATTTTTCTCCAAGGACGAAATCCTGGGCGCGGTGTTCGCCCGGGCTCACGGGTCCACTCTGGCCGCGTCGAGCTGGCTGGGTATTCCGGGCAGCGCGCTGCTCTACGTGATCTATGCGCTCGGCCTTGCAGCCGCGTTCCTGACCGCGGTCTACATGACGAGGATGATGCTCTACACCTTCCACGGGCCGGTCCGCACGGGCGCGGAAGAAGAAAGACATCTGCATGAAGTCCCGTGGATCATGACGGGCCCGCTGGTGATTCTGGGAATCCTCACGATCTTCGGCGGCTGGCTCAACCTGCCGGAGGTTGTGACTGATGTTATCCCGCTCGGACCAGGTGGCGTGCTCGACCGCTGGCTGGAGCCGGTCGTTGGCAACGCAACGGCCCGCGTGACAGCGGGTGGTGTAAATCCGGCTGCGTCAACCGAGGAGATGTTGATTGGCGCCGCCGTATTGATCGCGGTGATTGGTATCGTGGTCGCGTTTGCCCGGCTCAAGCCGGACCGTCTGCCGACCAAGGCGAATGCGATCCCGGAGCACGGCTTCGAAGGTGTCGTGGCCAACAAATACTACGTCGACGAAGCGATCGACCGGACCATCGTCGCGGGGACTTACACGACTTCGCGCACCTTCCTGTGGCGGCTGGTGGATAACGGGCTCGTTGACGGCTTCTTCGTCAACGGCAGTGCCGCACTCGCGCGCGGTTTTGGTTGGGTAGGATCGCGACTTCAGTCCGGCAATCTCGGGACATATGCGTGGGTTCTCGTAGCCGGAGTGCTGGCGGTGTTAGGGGCATTCACTCTGAGATGATCTGATCAATGGCAAGCTTTCTCGGTTCGATCGGATATAACGGGTGGGTTCTCCCGGCGTTGCTGGCGATACCGCTGGTCGGCGCTCTCGCGATCCTGCTTCTACCGGCGCGCGAGTCGATCGACGCCGGCGGAGTGGAGACTCCGGCGGCGCGAACCCTGGCGCTCTGGGTTTTCATTCTCGAGTTCGTCGTCTCGCTCGGACTGTGGTGGTCGTTCAACCCCGCCGACACAGGCTGGCAGGCATCTGTCGACGTGTCGTGGATACCGACGTGGGGCGTGCGCTTTACGCTGGGCCTCGACGGCATCGCGCTTATGATGGTGCTGCTGACGACCTTCATCATGCCACTGGCGGTGCTGGGCAGCTGGACGAGCATTCGCACCAAAGTGCGCGGCTATTATGGATTGCTGCTGATACTGACGTCGGGAATGATCGGAGTGTTTTTGGCGCGCGATCTTTTCCTCTTCTACGTGATGTGGGAAGTGATGCTGGTGCCGATGTACTTCATCATCGGCATCTGGGGAGGGGAGCGGCGGATCTACGCCAGCGTCAAGTTCTTCATCTACACTTTCCTGCCGTCGCTCCTAATGCTCGTGGCGATCATCTACCTCGGGCTGCATCTCAAGGGAGCAGGTGGCACACCTGACTTCAGCTATGACCATCTTCTCGGTGCGGCGACCGCCGTCCCGACGCGCGTGGCGCTGTGGCTGTTCTCGGCGTTTTTCCTCGCGTTCGCCGTCAAGGTGCCGATGTTTCCCTTTCATACGTGGTTGCCCGACGCGCACGTCGAAGCGCCGACGGCCGGATCCGTAATCCTTGCCGGAATCATGTTGAAGATGGGGACCTTCGGTTTTCTGAGATTTGCGCTGCCGTTGTTCCCCGGAGCGTCCATGAATCCGACTGTGAGAATGATCATTCTCATTCTGGCTGTGATCGGCATTCTCTACGGCGCACTGGTCGCAATGGTCCAGCCGGATTTCAAGAAGCTGGTGGCGTACAGCTCCGTCAGCCATCTGGGATTCGTGATGCTCGGGATATTCGCGCTGACGCTGCAAAGTGTGCAGGGCGCGTTGATGGTGATGATCAATCATGGCGTATCGACGGGTGCGCTGTTCCTTCTCGTAGGCATGATCTACGAGCGGCGGCATACGAGATTGATAGAGTCCTATGGCGGCATCGCTCGAGTCGTGCCGATGTTCGCCGCGGCTCTGACGTTCGTCTCGCTTAGCAGCATTGGGCTTCCAGGGACCAACGGGTTCGTCGGTGAATTCCTTGTGTTGCTCGGATCCTTCCGCACGTATCCCGCACTCACGGTCATCGCGACGACGGGCGTGATCTTCGCCGCCGTTTACCTGTTGTGGGCCCTGCAGCGGATAATCTTCAACCCGGTCGACAAGCAGGAGAATACCCACATCCCCGATCTCAACCGGCGTGAGCTGGCGCTGCTCGTTCCACTATTCGCTGTCATCATCTGGCTCGGGGTGTATCCCGCTCCTGTGTTGCGCCGAATGGAAGGCACGGCGCAGGCTCTGGTGAATCGAGTCGAAAGCAGCAGCGTCTCCCGAGTCAGCGAGGGGACCCGCTGATGAACTTTGACCTGAGCATGCCCGCGCAGCTTTCTTCCGCGCTCGGCCCTGATCTCCTGTTGATGGGCGGCGCCATGTTGCTTCTGGTGTGGGCAGGGTGGCGTCGCGAGAGCGACGAGCACCAGCGCAGCGTAGGAATTCTGAGCATTGCGCTCTGCATCTTCACCATGGTGGCGGTCGGCTACTACGCGTACAGGGGCTACACAGCCAGTGTCGGCGTAATCGCGGTCGACAACTTCCGCTGGATAACCGACGAGATCCTCCTCATCGCGACGATCGGCACCATCGCGATGTCGCTCGACTACAACCGCCGAGAGGGAATCACCCCCGGCGAGACTCACGTCCTTCTCCTGCTGGCGACATCCGGCATGATGATTCTCGCCGCCGCCCGCGACCTCATCATCGTCTTCCTCGGCATCGAGCTGATGTCGATCGCCGTCTACGTGCTCGTCGGCATCAACAGAAGAACCGAGAGATCCGCGGAAGGCGCGATCAAATATTTCCTCCTCGGCGCTTTTTCCACTGCGTTTCTTCTTTACGGCACCGCTTTGGTCTACGGCGCGACCGGCGCGACAAATTTCGTGGAGATCAGGGATCACATCGTGCGCTTCAACCTCGAGCGCAACGGCCTGCTGCTCGTCGGCCTGGGGATGCTGCTGGTTGGGTTCGGCTTCAAGGTCGCCGCAGCCCCATTCCATATGTGGGCGCCGGACGCGTATGAGGGTGCGCCGACGCCTGTCACCGCTTACATGGCGGCAGCCGTCAAAGGCGCTGCCTTCGCGGCTTTGTTCAGGCTTTGGCTGGAAGCATTTCCGACATTGCTCACCACCTGGCACCAGGCCGTCTGGTGGTTAGCGGCGATCACCATGATCGTGGGAAATGTGGTGGCGCTTGCCCAGCGAAACATCAAGAGACTGCTGGCGTACTCGAGTATTGCGCACGCGGGTTACATCCTGGTCGCCGTCGAGGTAGGCACCAGCCTCGGCAGCTCGGCGTTCCTGTTCTACCTGTTCGCGTACACGATCGCGACGCTGGGCGCATTCGGCATCGTCGTCGCTCTCGGCAGATCGGGCGAGGACAACATGAACGTGGAAGATTACGCGGGCTTGTGGAGCGTCCGACCGGGACTCGCCGTGGCGATGGCGGTGTTCATGCTGGCACTTCTTGGGTTTCCGGTTTTCGGCGGGATCGGATTCTTTGCCAAGTGGTATGTCCTCCAGGCAGCGATGCAGTCCGCGTTTCCGCAGACCAGGCTCGCCATCATTCTTGTGGTCACGAGCGTGGTGAGCGCGGGATATTACCTCTATGTGGTCATGGTGATGTTCATGAAGCCGCGCGCGGACACGGCGCGACTGCCAGAGCGCGCCGGCGGATGGACGCGGGCAGTGGTATGGGGATCGGTTGCAATCATCCTGATCTTCGGGCTCTTCCCGGACGCGATCGTCTCCTTCACCCAGCGGAGCGCGCCGGCTGTCAGCAAACAATTCGCTCCACAGACCAGCAACGGAGTTGCGCTAACTCCGCGCTGACTGGATGGCACTCTCACGCGCGATCTTCCGCGAATACGATATACGTGGTGTCGCCGGCAGAGATTTAACGGAAGAAGTCGCGACCGCGGTTGGCGGAGCATATGCGGCTTTTCTCGCCGAAAAGGGTGTGCGCGGTGCGGTTTCGGTGGGCCGCGACAATCGACCGAGTGGAGTGGGTCTGCACAAAGCACTGGTCGACGGGCTGCTCGCCAGCGGCGCGGATGTCGTGGACATCGGCGTAGTACCGACCCCTCTCGCATACTGGTCTCAGCACAAGCTGGACGTCGTCGGCGGTATCCAGATCACCGGCTCGCACAATCCACCCGAGTACAACGGATTCAAGCTGGGACTCGAGACCAACTCGATTTACGGTGGTGACATTCAGCGCATCTTCGACCTCGCCGTCGAGGGCAAATTTCCGCGGGGGAAAGGGAAGCTGCGCTCCGAGCAGGTGATCGCCGGCTATGTCGATGACATCGCGGCTCGTGTCGGAACACTGCCACCGCAAATGAAGGTCGTGTTGGATTGCGGCAACGGCGCCGGCGCGCTCGTTGCTCCGAAGCTGTTCGCGAAACTCGGCATTAAGCCCCGGTGCCTTTTCTGTGAGAGTGACGGGACGTTTCCCAACCACCATCCCGATCCGACCGTTCCAAAAAATCTCGAACAGCTTATTGCCGCCGTAAAAACTGACGGCGCAGATATCGGAATAGCGTTCGACGGGGATGCCGATCGCATCGGAGTCGTCGACGGCGCGGGTCAGATCATCTGGGGTGACTACCTGCTCATCATCTACGCGCGCGACGCACTCGCGCGGACCGGCAAGGGGCAGTCCATAATATTCGATGTCAAAGCCTCGCAGGCCTTGCCGGAAGCGGTTACCAGAGCCGGCGGCGTACCCGTAATGTGGAAGACTGGCCACTCCCTGATCGAGAAGAAGATTCACGACACCCACGCCCCGGTCGGCGGCGAGATGTCCGGGCACATGTTCTTCTCGGAGGGGTTTTACGGCTTTGACGACGCGCTGTACGGCGCGGCGCGCCTCCTGCGGATCATCGCTCAGTCGGGGAAGAGTGTGAGCGAACTCCTCGCCGATGTGCCGCGATTCGTTTCGACACCTGAGATTCGGGTCGACTGCCCCGACGACCTGAAGTTCGGGATTGTGGACGAAGCCACGAGGTACTTCTCGGGCAAGTACGAGGTCATTACCGTGGACGGCGTGCGCGTCCTGTTCGGCGACGGCTGGGGACTCATCCGGGCTTCGAACACTCAACCCGTTATCGTGATGCGCTTCGAGGCAAGATCGGAGGACCGGCTGGCCGCCATTCAGACCGAGATGGAAGATTGGATCCGGTCCAAAGGCGTGAAGGTTTGATGTGACTTCATCGACCCGCAGGCGCCTCCTCGTCGGAGTCGCTATCGCGGCTGCGATCCTCATCGGCGGGCGGGCCGCCTCGGCCGCCTATGCTGATTACAATTGGTATGCGGCGCTCGGCGCCTCACCGCTATGGACGGAGCGAGCCGGCGATCTGACACTCATTTACGGGATCGGATGCGTCGTCGCTGTTTTGTTTGCCTTCGTCAACGTGTCAACACTCGGACGGAGCATCGGCGTGCTCACTCTGCCACGCCGGCTGGCCAACGTCGAATTCGGCGAAGCCGTTCCGCGGAAATACATCGACCGGTTTGCGTTCTGCCTCGCCCTCGTCGTGGCAGCCGCGGTTACTCCGTTGCTGCCCCACTGGACATCCCTGGCGTTGGCGCGTCTCGGCGTCAGCTTCCGGGAGAGCGACCCGTACTTTCAGCACGACCTCGCCTTCTATACCAACTGGCTGCCGTTCGAAAAGGCCGTATACACCTGGGCGATGGTCCTTGGCGTCGGAGTGTCCGTGCTTGTGGTCGGGCTCTACTCGTTGACGCCGGGTCTGCGGTGGGAGCGCGCAGGCCTCGTGATGAGCGCGCGAGTTCGTCGGCACCTGAGTGTGCTGGCAGCGCTGCTGCTGCTCGTCACCATGTGGAGCTACAGGCTGGAATCGTACGATCTGCTCGTGCATGGAAGCGGTGAAGATGGGGCTTTTTCGTATGTAGACCATCAGTGGCTGCTGCCAGGCTTGCTGCTTCTCTCGATCACGACAGCGGCGGTCGCGATTATCGTTCTGGTCAGCGGGTGGACCGGCCAGCTCCGCACCAGTTTCATCGCCGTGACGGTGTTGGTGGTGCTTTCCCTTTCGGTTCAGGAAGTAATTCCCTGGACGATTAGGCGATTCGCTACACGCGAAGAGCAGATTCTTCGCGAGCGTCCTTATATGGCGACCCGAGCCAACTTCACCGGCCGCGCCTATGCATCGAACGCCGCCGCTTACGAGGCACAACAAAAGTCGGGCGTGTCAGCGGCTATGGATAGTGTGGTTTCCAACGCTTCGAGCAGCCAGCTACTTCGCCAGGATTCACTCTCTTATCCCGGTGCAAGAGGACTGGTGTTGGTCGCGGATCCGCAGTTGGCCGTTGCCGGCCAGCGGCTCGGTGACGGACTTTCGCGACTCGGATACGCATGGGCGTATCAGGCGTTCGATCTCTTTTCCGATTCCGTTCCGAGGCGGGCGCGGCTGGTCACGGTGCGGGATGTGCGAACGAGAGTGCGTGAGCTGGCGCCGGCATTTACGCAGGGAACCATGGTAGAGCCTCTCTTCCATGCCGACACACTTTACTGGAAGCTCGAGCTTTATTCCGCCTCAGCGAATTATCCGCTCAGCAAGCATTTCATGCTGGCCGGTGACGATCGAAGCTATTTCCGGCACGCGGCGACGGCACTGGTCAATGCACGTACGGCGCGTGTGATGATTGCCGCCGATCCGTCGCCGGACCCGATTGCCCAGAAATGGATGACCGCCTTTCCAAACTCCGCCGACTATCGGGCTCCGAGTGTCGTCCAGGAGCTGACGAACACTCCATGGTCTCCGATAACCGCTGACACGGCGACCACGCCCGATTCGACTTTCAAGGCGGCGGTAACACGCATGTACAACAGAATGCGCGCCGCTCTCGCTGCGGCGGATCTCAAGGCATTCGGCATCGCCTACGATTCACTCGGCGTGATCATCGGCCCCGCGCATCGATGACTGAAATGCGAACTGCCGTAATCGCCATCGGTGGTAATGCGCTCTCGCCGCCGGGGGAGCGCTCGACGATCGGCGACCAGTTCCGGCACACGCGCGAGAGTCTTGGACCCATTGTCGACCTCGCGGTTGATGGGTGGCGCGTCGTCGTCGTCCACGGCAACGGGCCGCAGGTTGGTGACGAGCTGGTGCGAAACGAGAAAGCGCGAAGCGAAGTCGCGCCGCTGCCGTTGGGAGTATTGGTGGCGGGAACTGCCGGCTGGATCGGCTACATGCTGCAGCAGTCACTGGAAAACGCGTTGCGCAAGGCGGGCAGCCCGCGCGACGTCGTGACCGTTCTCACCCAGGTCGAGGTTGCCGCGGACGATCTCGCTCTAAAAGACCCCAAGAAATTCATCGGTCATGGCCTGTCGATCGCGAGGGCCCGGGAGCTCCGCGCTCAGGGTCATCCGGTGAAAAAAGATGCGAAGGGAAACTTTCGTCGCGTTGTCGGAAGCCCGAAACCGCTCGCCATACACGAGCTGTCCACCATCAAGGTACTCCTCGAGCAGAACACGCTTGTCATCGCGTGCGGCGGTGGCGGAATACCCATTTATCGGGATCCGGCACTCGGACTTGAAGGCGTAGACGCTGTCGTCGACAAGGATCTTGCTGCAGCAGTTCTCGCGCGCGAGCTCGGCGCAGAGCTGTTCATGATTCTCACGGACGTCGATGCCGTTTATACTGGGTGGGGCACAGACGCGCAGCGCGCCATCTCATCGATGAGTCTTGCCGAAGCTGAACGACTGGCGAGCGAAGGCGCATTTGGCGAAGGCAGCATGGGACCAAAAGTCGCGGCCGCCACTGACTATGTGCGGCGTACCAAGGGGCGTGCCATTATTACGGAGTTGAGCAAGGGCAGAGCGGCGGTGCAGGGGGAGGCCGGAACGGAGATCGTTCCGTAGTGGTGAATCCCAGATCGATCATTCGCGTGCGACGCACGCTTTCGGAGAACGAGTGAACATCCACGAGTACCAGGCAAAGGAAATCTTTCGCAAGTACGGCATCCCGATTCCACCGGGCGAGGTTGCGACTACCCCGGAAGAGGCTGAGAAAATCGCGCGCAGGTTCGGGACAACGGTCGTCGTCAAGGCCCAGGTGCACGCTGGCGGACGCGGAAAGGCCGGCGGGGTGAAGCTGGCGAAGAGCCCGGAGGAAGCAAAGACCATCGCGGCGCAGATCCTCAAGCTTTCGATCAAGGGCCTGCCGGTCCAGAAAGTTCTGGTCACGCCGGCCGCTGACATCGCGAGCGAAGCCTATGTAGGCATTATCGTCGACCGCGCATCGAAGCGCGCGGTCTTCATGGCGAGCCCCGCCGGTGGAATCGACATCGAAGAAGTCGCGGCAAAGACGCCCGAAAAACTTCTCAAGCACCCGGTCGACCCGCGCTATGGCTTGCAGCCGTTCGAGGCGATGCAGCTCGCTTTCTTTCTGTACTCCGACATGAAGCAGGTACGGGCCGCCGCTAAAATCCTGCAACAGCTTTACAAGGCGTTCGCTGAGAACGGCGGCTCGCTCGCCGAGATCAACCCGCTGGTGACAACGCCGCAGGGAGATGTCGTGGCGCTCGACGCCAAGATGGTCATCGACGACAACGAGCTCGATCGGCGCGCCGACATCGCCGCTCTGCGCGACGAATCAGCTGAAGCCCCGAGCGAAGTCGAAGCCAGAAAGGCAAGCCTCACCTTCATCAAGCTCGATGGGAACGTCGGCTGCGTTGTAAACGGCGCGGGCCTGGCGATGGCGACGATGGATCTCGTCAAATACTACGGCGGCGAGCCAGCGAATTTCCTCGACATCGGCGGCTCGTCGAATCCCGAGAAAGTCGTTGCGGCACTGCGCATCATTACCAGCGATCCGAGTGTTAAGGCGATTCTCTTCAACATTTTCGGTGGAATTACGCGCACCGATGACGTCGCCAATGGTATCGTCACCGCGATAAAGCAGAATCCACTCAAAGTTCCGCTCGTTATTCGGCTCACGGGCACCAACGAAGAGATCGCACTCAAGATCCTCAAGGAAAATGGAATGTCGGCGATGACCGACATGGACGAGGCGGTAAAGAAGGCCGTTGCTCTCGCTACGGGAGGAAAGGCCGCGTGAGCACTTTCATCGACAAGAACACCCGCCTCATCGTGCAGGGCATCACCGGTCGGGACGGCTCGTTCCATACAAAGCAGATGATCGAGTACGGCACCCAGGTCGTTGGCGGTGTAACTCCGGGCAAGGGCGGCCAGAAATTCGAGAACCAGGTTCCAATCTTCAACACCGTTGCCGAAGCGGTGAAGAATACGGGCGCCAATGCGACGGTGATCTACGTCCCGCCCCCATTCGCCGCCGACGCGATGATGGAAGCTGCCGACGCTGGAATTCCATTCATTGTCTGCATTACGGAAGGGGTGCCCGTTCTCGACATGACGCGCGTCTACCCGTTCGTGAAGGAGCGCGCTTCCCGTCTGCTCGGGCCGAACTGTCCGGGACTGATTTCACCTGGCGCATCAAAAGTAGGAATCATTCCGGGTCGCATCTGCACGCCCGGCAATGTAGGGCTGGTGAGTCGGTCGGGTACGCTCACCTACGAAGTCGTCTATCAGATGACGCGCGCCGGCATCGGCCAAACGACCTGCGTCGGCATCGGCGGCGATCCCATCAACGGCACCAATTTCATCGATTGCCTCGATGCGTTTGAGAAGGATCCGGCAACCAAAGCGGTCGTCATGATCGGCGAGATCGGTGGGACCGACGAGCAAGAAGCAGCACGCTTCGTCAAGGATAAAATGTCGAAGCCGGTTGTTGGTTTCATCGCTGGACAGACCGCGCCGCCGGGTCGGCGGATGGGTCACGCCGGAGCGATCATCTCCGGATCTGCGGGGACTGCCGCGGAGAAAATGCAGGCCTTCGAGGAGAATGGTGTCGGCGTGGCCAAGCGGCCGATCGACGTGGTGGACTTACTCAAACGCGCAATGCGCTAGGATCGAACAGATAAATGGCTGGCCACA
>DATBXT010000105.1:0-7510 GCA_036514115.1 Gemmatimonadaceae bacterium | reverse complement strand
CAGGCTGACGCCTACGCCAACTCTGTAATCGACGCGCGCGAGCTGGGCCGCGAGATGGAAGTCATCATCCAGGAGGCGAAGCGCAAGGCGGACAGCCCCTCGGCCGTCGCCACTGAGACGCTCTACGAGCTAATGCACGATGCGCATCGCATGAGGCGGTGGCGCATCGGTCGAGAGCCGGGACTGCGGGCGTTCACACGCGACATGATGCACGGCTTCTATCGCAACTTTTACCGTCCGGGCAACACCATCCTCTCCATCTCGGGCGACGTCGAACGTGACGAGGCGCTGCGTCTCGTTACCGAGATGTACGGCGGCCTCGAGGCTGGACAGCCGACACGCACTCCCGGTCCCAGCGAGCCGGATCGGAAGGGATTTCGTTATCGCGAGCTGTCGGGTGACATCGCGCAGAGCCAGCTCGTTTTCGGGTGGCGCACGCCGGGGGCGGCCGACCCGGACACTCCTGTCCTGGATGTCGCCGCTTCGCTGCTCGCCACAGGACGCGCGTCGCGTCTCTATCGGGCGGTGCGCGAGAGGCAGCTCGCCTCGTCAGTCAGCGCCTACGATTACACTCCGACCGAGCTCGGCGTGTTTGTCGTTCATGCCGAAACCGAGCCGGAAACCGCCGCCGAGGCAGCACGCGTCATCTGGGACCAGCTGCACCAGTTGCGCGTCGGCTCCCTGGAGGATGCGGAGCTCACGCGCGTCCGTCGCATCTTCGAGGCGCGCTGGGCGCGGCGACTGGAAACTGCCGAGGGCCGCGCGAACTACCTCGCGGAATGGGAAGCGATGGGCAGCTGGCAGAAGGGCGACGAGTACTTCAAGCGCTTCATGTCCGCCACCGCCGATGATGTGCAGCGAGTTACGCGAGAGCATCTCGCCGAGGAGCGGGCGGCCGCGCTTGTGTATCGACCCGAGAGCTCGAAGGTAGTCGCGCAGGACGCGGCGGACATGAAGCGAATCCTCGGCGAGGGCGGATCGCAACGTCTGCCGGCCATTCCGGCAAGAGTCAAACGGGCTGAACCGGCGGCGAAGTCCGTAGAACTGGAAAAGGAGGAAGCAGGAGTATCGGTATTTCGTACCGAGGCCGGAGTTCCGCTGCTGGTGCGGAGAAAACCGGGAGCTCCGATCGCCAGCATCGGGGTGTACATAGTAGGTGGCGCGATCGAAGAGGAGCCTTCGCACGCCGGCCTGACCATGCTGACGGGACGGACGATGCTGAAGGGCACGAGCACACGCACCGCGGCGCAGATCGCGGAAGATGCGGAGATGCTCGGGGGCACCATCTCGTCGAGTGCTGGCGCGGACAGCTTCGGCTGGTCTTTCTCGGTGCCGACCCAGCGTTTTGCGGACGCCATCGAGCTGCTTGCCGATGTCATTCAACACCCGACGATTCCGGACGACGCATTCGAGACGGAGCGAACCGTCGCTTTGTCCAACGTCGCGATGCTGCGGGACGACATGTTTCGCTACCCCATGCGGCTGGCCAACTCGGTGGCGTTCAGCAAGCATCCTTACGGCGTACCGACGATGGGAACCGAGGAGTCACTCCACGCGATCAACGCCGCGCAGGTGAGGGAGTGGCATCAATCGCGTGTGCTCGAGTCTGCCGTGGCGATCGGAGTTGTCGCGGACCTCGACGTCAAACACGTTGCCGAAATCGTCGCTCGATACTTCGGGCAGCTGAAGCCGGCGAAAGCGCCGAAAGTTCGGAAACCAAATTGGCCGAAGACCGTAAAGATCGCCGCCGAATCGCGGGACAAGGCACAGACGGCGATCGCGCTCGCGTTTCCAGGGCCCGATCGCAGCGACGACGCGCGCTTCGCCACCAGCGTCCTCGCCACCGTCGCCAGTGGACTCGGCGGCCGGTTCTTCGAAGAATTGCGAGACCGGCAGTCTCTCGCCTACACGGTCCAGGCGGCGGCGAATGGGAAGCGCCTGGCCGGGATGTTTCTCTCCTACATTGCTACATCTCCCGATAAGGAGGGAGTGGCCCGCAATGGACTGCTGGCCGAGTTCGCGAAACTGCGTGAGACTCCGGTGTCAGGCGATGAGCTGTCGCGGGCGAAGGAATACATCGTCGGAACCAACGCCATCAGCAAGGAAAGCGGCGCCGCGCTCCTTGGCGAGATGCTGGATGCCTGGATGTTCGGCGAAGGTCTGCGAGAGCTTCTCGAGTACGACAGTAAGGTGCGGGCGGTAACCGCGGAGCAGATGCGCGACCTCGCACGGAAATACTTCGATCCTGAGAAGAGAGTAGAGGGGATCGTCCGTGGAACGGGCAAATCGGTTTGACGACGGTCGATCTACTGCGGACTGGCCTGTAAACCTTTCTCTGCCCGGATGATTTCGCCCGTCGCGGATCTCAGTTGTCCTCCGGCCGCGCGAAGGCCCATGACTGTGTTGTAGTCTCCGCCCTCATAGACCACCAGACCACGGATTGGCGCCTGGGCGGTCGCCCAGGCCAGAACGTCCTTGAGAGTGAGGAGCTGGCTCTTTTCGCCATGGGCTAACGGGTACCCGCCGGCAGAGAACACCCAATGCTCTTTCGGCTTGGGGAATTGCTGCATCCACCGCTTGGCGATGCGCATGTGGCTGTCCAGGGAGCGGGCGCCGTCAAGTCCGGCGAGCATCGAGAAACCAACCACTTCGACTGGCGTTCCGGGGCGCGCAGCCCACGCGTAGAGCGCGCTGTCGCGCGCGCCGTAAGTGCTTATGGGGACGCTGACCTTGATACGCGGATAGACGTAGTGAGCAATCCTCGCCGCACGGGTGAAGTAGTCGATCCAGTATTGTGGCGACTGCTCACCGAGGACGCTTGCGCCTTCTTCCATTGGATCGGTCGCCGGAATGAGATAATCCGGCTTCAGTCGGCGTGCGATTCGGTCGATGTCCTTGAGCCGCGCAGTGGTGTAGTTCTCCCGCGATTGCTTGAACTCCTGGCCGCCCTTTTTTGGATAGCCCAGCGCGACGATGAGGACGGTGCTGTCGGCCCGCGCCTGCTCGATCGATCGAGCGAGCGAGTCGAGCGCTACGCCGCGAGCCGCTTCCGGATTGATGACGACGCTGATGGCGTCGACCCGTAGGGTATCGGCGAGCGAAAGATCATTGGCAATTGCCACCGGAGGCGGACCGCTGCGCAGATCGGGGAAAATCTTGAGTCCGATCTTGAAGTCACCCTCGGGATGCTCCTGCAATTTGTCGGCGCTGTGGGCGTCGTAGCTTTTGATGCTGGCAAACGCGCCTGGCAGCTCGACGACCACCAGTGCTGTCATGGCGATCGCCGCGCCGGCCAGCGCAACACGCGCCAGTCTGGTGAACCCCCATCGCGCCGGCAGCGACGGTGCGAAGATTGGGACCTGAAGGTAAATCGGGTTCCACAGCGCGTCGCCGAAGCGGAAGAAGTTCCCCAGCATGCTCGCCTGTGCCGCGTTGAGTGCCAGCCCGAGATCCGTTGGCGCGTGTCCGCCGGCAATTGCGAACTTCGTCAGAGCGACGAACGCGATGATGATGTTGTACACGAGCAGTGGAAAGCCTAGCAGCGGAGTGACCAGTCTCCGCGCCAACGCGTAGATCGTCTGGACGACGAACAGCAGCGCTGTGAACGGCCAGAGCCACGCGACCAGGATTATCGCCCGTCCGTAGAGCAGCGACTGCGCGGTATACCCTACCACGAGCGCAGGAATGAGGAGGAGTCCTGCGATGCCGGTGATCGCCTGAAACCCGCGCGGAATCTTGCGCAGCTTCGCGATCCGACCCGCCATCAGAACGTCCCAGGCGATCATGGCCAGCGAAAGCGCGAGGAAAATCGCCCCGAGCAGTCTGTGCGAGATCATCGAGCGAAGCTAGACATGCTCACACCTGCTGGCAAGCACGACGACCGGGCGTAACACGCTGGCAGCGGCATCGCCGCGGCCGTACTTTTCGCTTGCATGACGCGCCGCGCTTTGTTCAATCTTCCAAACACGATTTCGTTGTCGCGCGTGGTGCTCGCGTTGGCGTTCGTGCTGGTCTCGGAGCCGTGGGATCGGATCGCACTGATCGCCGTTGCGGGGTTCACGGATTTCATGGATGGCTGGCTTGCGCGCCATGGACGAAACGAGAGCACGACCGGCGCTCTGATCGACCCGATTGCCGACCGAATCTTCGTTTTCGTAGCGATTTCGACGTACCTCGTTCAGGGAATGCTGAGCACGGGCGAGTATTTCATCTTTCTGACCCGTGACATCGCGACCGCGGTCGGGTTCGTAGTCGCCAAAATTATTCCAACGCTTCGTCCCGCTGTCTTCAGGGCAAGGCTCTTGGGCAAGATCGTGACCGTACTTCAGCTGATAGCACTCGTGGCGATCGTGCTTCTTCCCGAGCTCACTGATATCCTGGTCGCAGCGATTGGATTGGTGTCGGCGGCCTCGATCGTGGACTACACGATTGCCCTGTGGCGTGGCCGCATACGATCCAGCGTGGCCTGACACGATGCGATCGTCCGCCAGCTGGTGGCTGTGGATCGGTCTGCTCCTGTGCGCGGTGGCGCCGGCGAGTGCGCAGCTTCCCCAACAGCCGCTTCAATTCGAAGGACGTATCGACGGGCTGTTCGCGCGGACGAGTGGGGCCGAAGCAGGCCTCGGCATCAGCGTTCCGGCCGGGCTCTACATGCGGACCGGCCTCGTTGGAGGGCTGGGAGCAGGCCAAAACGGCGCGGAAGGGAGAACGGATCTCTTTGCCAGATTCAGTCTTGACCCTTTTCGCCAGAGCCGCTGGGCGCCCTACGCGGGCGGCGGG
This sequence comes from Gemmatimonadaceae bacterium, assembly GCA_036514115.1. Classification (GTDB taxonomy): domain Bacteria; phylum Gemmatimonadota; class Gemmatimonadetes; order Gemmatimonadales; family Gemmatimonadaceae; genus UBA4720. The sequence continues at coordinate 2,731 of DATBXT010000105.1, read as the reverse complement.
ATTTCCGGACGCTATCGCGTGGACGAAGATGGCGGCAGCCATGCCTACCTCCTCGTCTTCCTGGGCGTTGAAGGACCGTTAGCGACTGGTCGAACTTCGGGGTGGGTGCCCGCATTCGAGGTAGGCCTTGGCGGGGGCGCGAGAGTAGCGGCAATCATCCGGCGGGGAATCAACGGGCGGCGCTAGGATCGCCCTGACACCTACCCCGAACGCTTAGCCGAATCAGCAGCCCAAAAGAAAAGGGGCGCCAATTCGGCGCCCCTGTTCTTTCAGACTACTTTGCGAGCCTTCGGGGGTTGAACGAATCTCTCGCCAAGGACCCTCAGCTGCTCGATCTGCGACGGCGCGAGCTCGTGGTACCGCTCCGCAAGGTACGCCATTGTATTGTCGAACCAATCCTTCTGGTCCCCAGGCTCTGAGCCGGTTACACCGCAGCGCATCACCTGCTGAAACAGCTCATCCCGAGCCTCTTCAAAGGGTGTGGCCGCCCGGACTGGCTCTTTTCTGAATCTGTTTTTCGTGGGGTTCATCAATTCCGCTAAGGTGAAAACGTCTATGAAATCGTGCTCTCTAATCTACTGATCTTAGACACCGTTTCATAGGAGAAAGGTTCATGCCGCGGCGCGGCGTTTTATAAAATCGAGGAGCAATTCCGACAAATGATCGGGATTTTCCTCGGGAACGAGCCGCGCGATTCCCGCTAGCCGAACGAGGCGCGCATCAGGAATGGCGTTGACCAGGCGATCTGCGACTTTTTGGTCGACCCAGCGGTCCTCGTCACCCCAAACGATCAGCGTCGGCGCCTTGATCTCGGCGTACTCGTCCTCATCCATATCGGCTCTGTGAACCGCGCTGGCCAGAGTGAGAAGATGTTTAGCCCCGTCCTTCCCGACGAACGGCGCCAGGTACCGAGCGATGAGCTTCATCGGCATATGTTCCGCGTCCGCCACGCTCCCCTGCAGCACGCCCTCGAGCAAAGGAGCCGCGCCCATCACTCCGCGCGTCAGGCTGAACGCGAATCGGGCGGTTCGCCGCTGCATCTGCGTGATGTCCTTCGCCGGAAGCTCATCGAAGGCCGGAGTGTTGATGAGTACCAGCTTCTCGACCCGATCCGGCCGATTGGCGGCGAGTTTCATTGCCACATCACCGCCGAGATCGATGCCAACGACTACGGCGCGCGGGACGCGAAGGACGGTCATCGCGGCGTCGATGTACTCCGCCTGCGCCGCGATTCCGAAATCAGCGTCGAGCGGACGATCCGATTGGCCGTGCCCCAGCATATCGATCGAATACGCGGTGTGTCCCGCCGCGGTGATCGCCGGCGCGATTGCGCGCCAGAGAAAGTTGCACGTGCCGAACCCGTGAAGAAGAATCACCGCGGTTCCGCCGTGCCCGTATCTCTCGACGTGTATCGCTCCGGGACCGACAGGCGCTCTCAGGACATCAGCTTGCATCTAGATACCCCTCTCTTAGCTTTCGCGTCACGACGTACCACATAGAGAAACGCACGCAAATCAACCACGGAAGATGGCTGCCAACGATCGACCCAGAGACAGGAACGTACCTCCCCGGAACACCGTGAGGCAGGGCCGAAACTCAAATCGCCCCAAGGCTTTCTTCTGGATTCTCGGACTCATCGCTCTCATTGGAGTGGCGGCGCTCGGCTACGTCGCGAGCAGACCCAAGTCGAGCACCGTTGTCGCGGATGTCGCGGACACCACCAACGCCGGGCCGGCCCAGGGCTACCTGATAGGCAAAGTCGATGCCCCGGTAAAGATTCTCGAGTTCGCCGACTTCGAGTGCCCGTCCTGCGGTGGATGGGCGACGGTCACGGAACCAGACGTTCGCTCCCGGATCATCAACGCCGGCCTCGCCAACCTTACCTACTACGATTTCCCGCTCACCCAGCATCGCAACACCATCGCTGCGTCGAACGCGGCCGCCTGCGCCGACGAGCAAGGCAAGTTCTGGCAGATGCATGACCGGCTCTTCCAGGCCCAGGATGAATGGAACGGTGAGTCAACTGAGCAGCCCAAACCGTTTTTCAAGCGGTACGCCAGCGAAGTCGGCCTCGACGTCCAGAAGTGGGAGAGCTGCTACGACGCGCGGAAGTATCAGAAGCGCATCTCCGCCAACCTCGCCGACGGGATCAGAAGGGGCGTCAACTCTACGCCATCGTTCATTATCGGCAACAAGCTTTACGCCGGCATGCGCACGTATGACGAGATGAAGATGCTCGTCGACTCCGTTGCCCGGACCACTGCCCCGACGGCTGCGACGACCGCTTCGACCACGCCAGCGCTCAAGAAGTGACCAAGCGGATGATCGTGGCCACGCTCGCGTTGGCCGGGATCTTCATCAGTCTGTACCTCACTCTCTACAAGCTCGGAATCATCGGGGAGCTGAGCTGCAGCATCGGCTCGTGCGAGACCGTTAACACCAGCAAGTGGTCGCGATTCCTCGGGTTACCCGTTGCTGCATGGGGCCTGCTCTTCTACCTCGACGTGTTCGCCGTCGCGTTGATCGGGACGTTCCCTCGCTTCGAGGACGAGCGCGTTATCTCCGTGGTGCTCGTTGCTCAGGCCGCCGTTGGAGTGCTGTTCTCGGCCTGGCTCACCTACCTCGAGCTTGGCGTTATCCACGCGATATGCATTTGGTGCGTGACGTCCGCTGTCATCGTCACGCTGGTCCTTCTTGTGAGCTGGCTTGATCTACGGGATGTACCTGCGGG
>DATBXT010000104.1:0-5737 GCA_036514115.1 Gemmatimonadaceae bacterium | reverse complement strand
TAATCGCCCCGGTCATGAAAAAAGCGCTCGGCACCAGTAGCGGTGCCGAGCGCTTCTCGTTCGAGCGCGATACTACTTAACGGTGCAGGACGAGTTGCAGGTGACTGTTTTGCTGGCGGTCGACGTGCCTGGCTGAGTGGTGAGCGTGACCGTGTAAGTACGATTGCGCGCGTAGCGATGCGAAGTCGTCACACCCGTTGCGCTGGTCCCGTCGCCAAAGGCCCAGGAGTAGGAAGTCGCTCCCGTCGAGCTCGACGCGTTGAAGCTGCAGGTTCGGCCCGAGCAGCTGCCGGTGAAAGAGGCAACTGAATTCGTCGGCGGTGGCGGCGGTGGCGGCGCGGCTTCGCTGCCCGTGTAAAGCAGACGGTTGGGTGAGCCGGTGCCACCGCTCTTTACCACTCCCGTGGTCGCGTTGTTGATCAGCGCCGACGTAACCTCGGCGACCGTGGCCGTCGCGTGCGTTTCGAGATACAGCGCAGCAGCGCCAGTCACGTGCGGGGTCGCCATCGACGTGCCGCTGATCGTGTTTGTCGTCTGACCGGTCGATGACCACCACGACGAGGTGATGTTCACGCCCGGCGCAAAGATGTCCACGCAGGTGCCGTAGTTCGCCCAGCTCGCCTTGGTATCGGTGTTGCTCGTCGCGCTGACCGTGATTGCCCCCGCGACGCGGGCAGGCGATGTGGTGCACGCATCCTGCGCGATGCCAAGCTGATTTCCATTGCCCGCGGCAATCGCGTAGACGACGCCGGCGTTGATCGAGTTCGTCACCGCGGCGTCGAGCGCCGTCGACGCGCCGCCGCCAAGACTCATGTTGGCGACTGACGGGACGGACGGATCCGCATTTTTCTGGGCCGTCACCCAGTCGATGCCGGCTGCAACGCCCGACGTCGAGCCGCTACCCGAGCAATCGAGTACGCGAACCGCGACGAGCTTTACATCCTTGGCGACACCGTAGGTGGTGCCTCCGACGGTTCCGGAAACGTGAGTGCCGTGACCATTGCAGTCCGCCGCGTTGCCGCCGACGGTAACCTCGTCGACGCCGGTGCTGGCGCGGGGCGAGATATCCGCATGGGTGAAGTCGATGCCAGTGTCGATGATGTAGGCGGTGACACCTGCGCCGGTAGCGGTGAAGAAGTACGAGTTGTCAGCTGTTGCCCACGAGCGCTGGTCGATGCGATCCAGTCCCCATGACGGCGTCGGTGTTTCGGGACTCGTCGCGGAAGTGACGGTGTGGAATTCCTGATCCTGCTCGACGTAGAGAACGCGCGGGTCGGCAGCGATCGCCGCTGCATCGGCATCGGAAAGTTTTCTGACGGCGAAGCCCCTTAACGCCGACTTGTAAATGTGCTTCAGCTCGCCCTTGTGCAGCCCCGCGAGTGATTGCGCGACAGCGGAGATGTCGCCGACATCATTTCGCAGGACGACGATATAATCGCCGGCGATCGGCGCGCCCCTGGCGGCGCTGGCAGTGGAAGGAGCGACTGGATGGAGCTCGGAAACTGGTCCGGCAGCGTCCTGGCAGGCGACCGCGCCGAGCGCGATGGCCGCAATTGTTACCCAACTCTTCATGAACTTCCCCCAATAAAACAGTAGTGCCGGAGAACCGGCGCGCAGACGTCGGCAGAGCCGACGGAAAAAATTCTGGGTGGGGCTATTTAGACCTGCAGCCGGGGACCGCGTGCAGGATCGAATTCGATGAAGAGTCGTTACGAAACGCGCGCAAACATATGTAATTCGGCGCGGTCGTCAAGGCAGGAAATTCAGGGGAGTGGTAATTGATCCGACAATCTTTTCCTAAACACCTCCTTGTCGCGCCCGCCGATCGCCGATCGCGCGGTCGATCGAGAATCTTCCGGCGCCGGCGAACGCCAGAGCGAGGCTGGCTCCGCAGAGCATGAACTCGAGCTCGTAGTGCGAAAATCCATTCTTGAGCTGCACCAGAAGAATTGCCCCGAGCATATCGCAGACAAATCCGATAGCGACGAGGCGCGTGAGGAAGCCGAGCGCCAGAGCGATAGCCCCGAAAAACTCGAGCAGGGCGATAAGCGGACCCGAAAGTCCCGGTAATGGGACGCCCATATGCGTGAAGGCGCCGGTAACTCCGCTGAAGCCCATGCCGAACATTTTTTGGTAACCGTGGTTAATGAAGACGGCTGCAGCTGCCAGGCGAAGGAAGAGAAGTCCGAGGCTTACGCTGCGGTCTGACGCACGAAAGAAAGACATGATGAACTCCCGAAGTTCAGGCGGGTTGGAGAACGGTCTTCTGCCCAGGCTTGCTTAGCAACTCACGCACCCGGGGAATCACTTCGCGGCCGTACAGCTCGATGCTTCGCATCATCGTCTCGTGACGGAGCGGTCCCGAGCTGTATTTAAGCTGGAAACGTGACAGGCCGAGTGCCTTGACTGTTGCAACAATCTTGCTCGCGACAACGTCGGGCGAGCCGAGGTACATCGAGCCTCGCTCGATTTCCGACTCGAATTCCGCGCGGCTCGTCGGACCCCAGCCACGCTCGGCGCCGATACGATCCCGCATTTCGCGATAGGCCGGCCACACAGTTTCGCGCGCTTCTTCATCCGTCTCCGCGACAAAGCCGGGCGAGTGAACACCGATCGGAAGCTCGGACATACCGAGCTCGACGAGTGAGCGCCGATAGAGGTCGATGTATGGAAGGAAGCGACGCGGATTGCCGCCAATGATGGCCAGCATCAGTCGCATGCCGTAACGCGCCGCGCGCACGACTGATTCGGGACTGCCGCCAACTCCCACCCACGTGGTGAGCACGTGCTCGGTGGAAGGAAATACGCGCTGGTTGACGAGCGGCGCGCGCGTTGTTCCGCGCCACGTCACCGGCTCGGCCTTTCGATCTTTTTCGAGAAGCGCGGCGAACAGCTCGAGCCGCTCCTCGAAAAGAGTCTCGTAATCGTTCAGCGAATAACCGAAGAGTGGGAACGACTCGGTGAACGAGCCGCGACCAAGAATGATCTCGGCGCGTCCGTTCGAGATTGCGTTGAGAGTGGAGAAGCGCTCGAACACCCGAACGGGATCGTCCGAGCTGAGCACTGTCACGGAGGTCCCCAGCTTGATGCGGCTCGTCTGACCGGCAATCGCAGCCAGCACGATCTCAGGAGACGATACCGCGAAGTCCGCGCGATGGTGTTCTCCGACGCCGAAGAAATCCACGCCGAGCTCGTCGGCGAGAACTGCTTCGCGTACGACGTTGCGAATCACCTGAGCCTGTGAATCAGAAGTTCCGTCGGCCGATCGGGTAACATCGCCGAAGGTGTCGAGTCCAAGCTCGAGTTGGGTGTTCATTGATAAGCTAACCACCGTTCGTCATCCCGTCGGCGACGGCCCGTTCAGCCACCGCTGGAACCACTCCCGCACCTGACTATAGAAGAACCGGCTGTCCTCACCATTCAGAATCCAGTGATTCTCGTTCGGCCAGATGATCAACTTGCTCGGCACTTTCTGTCGCTGTAAGGCAGTCCAGAACTCGAGCGCGTTGTTCATCGGCACGCGATAGTCGTGCTCGCCGACACTCACCAGCACCGGCGTCTTGAGATTCGCCGCCAGCCGCATTGGCGATTGCACCCGCCACAGTGAGAGAGTGTCCCACGGCGGCCCGCCGATGTTGCGCTCGCGATCGTAGTTGTAATCGCTCGTCGCCCACTGAGTCTCTAGATCCCATTCGCCGGCGTGACTGACGAGCGCGCGATAGCGAGTCGTCGTCACCGCCAGCCAGTTGGTGAGATGTCCGCCGTAACTGGCGCCGCCCGCGACCTGTTTCGATGCATCGATAAATGGAAACCGCTTGATCGCTTCGTCGGCTGCTTCGTTGAGATCGTTCGCCGGACCCTTGAGCGGATCGAACTGGATGTCCTGCGAGAATTTCTCGCCGTAGCCGGTCGATCCCCGGTAGTCCGTCATGAGCACGACGTAGCCAGGCGACCCAAGAAGGTGAGGATTCCAGCGAAGACCGAAATTATCCGTCCACATGTTGGCGGCGCCGCCATGGATCAGCACGAACAGCGGATACTTCTTCGTCGAGTCGAAGTTGGGCGGCAGCGCGTAGAAACTGTGGATGCGCTCGCCGCGACTGTTGTTGAACCAGAATTCGCGCAGCGGCTGGAAGTCGATTTGCGCGACGCGATCGTCGGTGAAGTGCGACAGCGCCGTCCACTTGCCGGTGCTGAGATCGATGCGTCCGACTTCTGCCGGGTGAACCGCGCTCTGCCAGCTCGCCACTACTATAGGAGTGGGCGGGACGCGGGATGCGGGATGCGGGATGGCGGAAGCAACGCTGAGGCCTCCATATGCACCGGCGTGCATTGTCCCAACCTCGTGCGTCTCGCCACCATTCGCCGGCGCACGGTACAACTTCACAAATCCCTGGTTCTCGGCGGTGAACAGAACCGTTTTGCCGTCGGGAGTGAACTCGAAATCGCCGACCGAGAGATCGGGACCGCCGGCGACGACCTTGTACGTGTTCTCCATCTGCCCGAGGGTCCACATCACCAGCCGAGAGTTGTGGAACGTCTTGCTGTCAGTCGGCTGCATCGTCGCGTAGAGTGACTTGCCGTTGGGACTGAACTTGGGCGAGCCGTAGTCGGAATTGTCAGTGGTGATCTTGCGCGGCTCGCCGCCGGCCGCCGGCACCAGGTAGAGTCCTCCTACAACGTCGTTATAGGTCCATTCATTGAGATTGGTAGTTGCCGCCAACACGACGCCGCTGCCGTCCGGCATCCACGTGGCCGAGATATTTTCGCCACCGGTGCCGAGCTGTCCCCTGAAGCCGGCGTTTTTTGCGAGCTGCGTTCCAGCGAGGATGTCGCGCGCCGGTCCGGCCGGGTCGAGCGGCTGAATCCAGAGGCTCGCTTTGCGGTCGTCGAGCCAGTGATCCCAGATGCGGATCGGCGAGCTCTCGAACACGCGCGCGACGTACTTGTGTCCCTTCCGTTCGGCCGCCGCCGCGCGATTCGCCGAGTCGGTGAGCGCGCCGGGGTAGGTCATGGTGCTGAAGAGGATCGCGCGTCCGTCGGGTCGCCAGTGCGGCGACGACGCTCCGGTCGAGACATTGGTGACGCGCGCCGCCTCGCCGCCTTCGGCGATGTTCATGACGTAGATCTGCGAGGTCGAATCGTCTTCGCGCCGGGCGGAGAATGCGATCTTGCGTCCGTCAGGACTCCATTCGACCCCGCTCTCCCCACCCTTGGTATTCGTCAGCCTTCTCGGTGCTGTCGATCCGTCCGTCGGAACGATCCAGAGGTCGTTGACGGTTTTCGATTCTTCGTAGGAGGGTTCGGTGACTGAGAAGACTGTCCACTTGCCATCAGGGCTCACCACCGGCGCGCCGACGCGCTTCATTAGGAAGACGTCTTCGTGGGTGATGGTGTGGCGGGCGAGTGCAATCTGTTGGGCAGACGTACGGGCGGCCGCTGTTAAGACAAGAGCAGAAAGGAGAGTAAAGATTCTGACGACCTGCATTGTGAGTTTTCCTTGGAGTTACTGGGGGGTGCCGTCGAAAATACCGCTGTGTCACTGCTTGCGTCCACCGGTGAGCTACGGATCGACTGTCGAACTGGCTGCGCTCCCTCGGGATCGACCCGTCCTACGTCTGCTGGCCCCGAGGTAGATCGTAACGCCAATGACATTCGCGACCAGGATCACCGTGATGATCTTCAGCGCGAATATCCGCCAACTCGCCACCTCGATAATCGGGAACACAGATAGTAT
>DATBXT010000103.1:0-3729 GCA_036514115.1 Gemmatimonadaceae bacterium | reverse complement strand
AATCGCCGTTAAGACGGATTGCAACGGGCGGTATGTCTACCTCGAGCCGCGCGTCGGCGGACGCATCGCCGTTGCCGAGGCTGCGCGCAACGTCGCTTGCACCGGCGCTCGTCCGATGGCCATCACCAATTGCCTGAATTTCGGGAATCCGACCCGACCTGAGGTTTTCTTCCAGTTCAAGGAAGCGGTCGCCGGGATGGGCGAAGCGTGCCGGGCCCTTGGCACGCCAGTGACGGGCGGCAACGTTTCGCTTTACAACGAGAGTCCGTCGGGGGCGGTCTACCCAACGCCGGTAATTGGGATGGTCGGACTCATCGACGATATCTCGCGCGTTACTCGCGCCACTTTCCAGAAGGATGGGGACTCAATTCTGCTCCTCGGAGAAATCGGAGGCGAATTGGGCGGTAGCGAGTACCTCGCGACGATTCACGGCAAGGTAATTGGCTCGCCGCCGCGCTGCGATCCCGATCATGAGAAACGGCTCATCGATGTGCTTCTGGAAGCCATTTCCGCCGGTGTCGTGAGCTCGGCGCACGATTGCAGCGATGGCGGGCTGGCGGTGGCGCTCGCGGAATGCTGTATCGCGAACGAGACCTCGACCACCGGCGCGGAGATCGATTTATCCGCCTACTCCGGCATCGCTGACCGCGCCGTGCTCTTCGGCGAAACCCAGGGACGCATAGTCATCTCGACCTCTTCTCCTCAGCGCGTCCAGCCGCTCGCCGCGGCCGCGGGGGTTGCCTGCGCGCAGATCGGGCGGGTACGTCGGAATTCTGATTCGCTGACGATCGCCTTGACAGAAGGCGCGGTCCGTTCATCGTTGGCCGCGCTCAGCCACGCGTATCACGCGACCATTCCATCAATCATGTCGAGGACCGTCGAGCACACGACGTTTGACGAGCTCGCAACCGTGGCCGGGCACTGATATGTGCGGAATCTTCGGCATCTACGGTGACGACCACGCGGCGGCGATGGCGCACCTCGGGCTCTACTCGCTGCAGCACCGCGGACAGGAGTCAGCGGGAATTGTTGCCCTCGACCGTGAGGCCGGCGCGAAATCGATCAAGCGGATGGGCCTCGTCTCCGAAGGCTTCGCCCCACCGGATGTCGCCGCCCTTCGCGGCGATATAGCCATCGGCCATACGCGATACAGCACTGCGGGGTCTTCGACCATCGAGAACGCGCAGCCGGTGGTCGCGCGCTTTCGGGACGGAACCATCGCTCTCGCGCACAACGGCAATCTGACCAACGCCAGCGAGCTGCGACGCGAGCTCGAGGACGCGGGCTCGATCTTCAGCTCTACGATGGATTCTGAAGTACTCGTTCACCGTCTTGCCCGTTCATCGGCGACGAAGCCCGAGCAGCAGCTTGCGGATGCACTCAAGGGCGTCGAAGGTGCGTACTGCCTCGTCGTGGTCGTCGGTAACACTCTGCTCGCCGCGCGTGATCCGCGCGGCTGGCGGCCACTCGTCATGGGAAGATTGGGCGATGCGACTGTCTTCGCATCGGAGAGCTGCGCCCTCGACCTGCTTGGTGCGACGCTCGAGCGTGAAGTCGAACGCGGCGAGATCATCGCCGTCGACCAGAGCGGCAAGCGATCGATTTTTCCGCTCGAGAAGCAGGACGCGAGAAAGTGCGTTTTCGAGTACGTGTATTTCTCGCGGCCGGACAGTCAGATCTTCGGCGGCTCGGTTGATCGCGCGCGGCGCGAGCTGGGCCGCCGCCTGGCGCGCGACTTCCCCGCTCCGACCGCGGATCTTGTCTTCAGCGTGCCCGACTCCTCGAACTCGGCGGCACTTGGATTCGCCGAGGAATCCGGCCTCCCCCTCGAGCTGGCCTTGATTCGCAATCACTACGTCGGACGCACCTTTCTTCAACCGACTCAGGCGGGACGCGACGCAAAGGTGCGCGTGAAGTACAACGCGGTCCGCGAAGTACTGCGCGATAAGAGCGTTGTCATGGTCGATGATTCAATCGTGCGAGGTACCACCACGCGCGGACTCGTCAACATGGTGCGCGCCGCGGGTGCACGTGAGGTTCACCTGCGTGTCAGCTCTTCGCCCGTCACCGGCCCATGCTACTACGGCATCGATACCCCAACGCGTGAAGAGCTCATCGCGGCCAACATGAGCATCGACGAGATCACCCACCAGGTCGGTGCGGATTCGCTCGGATACCTGACGCTCGACGGCATGCTCGAATCCGTGCCTGGCGGCCCTGCCGGGTTTTGCCACGCATGCTTCTCCGGCGACTATCCCACACCGCCGCCTACGGACCCGGAAAAGCTCCGCTTCGGCTGCGGCTGCTGACGCCCATGACGCAGTCGGTCTACTTCTTCGGCGACGGGACTGCCGAAGGCACGCGCGACATGACCAGCGTCCTCGGCGGCAAAGGAGCGAACCTCGCCGAGATGACGAATCTCGGTGTCCCGGTTCCTCCCGGGTTCACGATCGCAACCAGCGAATGCGTCGAGTATCTGAAGACCGGTAAATACTCGGACCGGCTGCGCGCGGAGGTAGAGGGCAACGTCGCTCGTCTCGAAAATGTCAGTGGCAAAAAGCTCGGCGATCCCAGGAATCCGCTGCTCGTCTCAGTGCGCTCCGGCGCGCCGATCTCAATGCCGGGCATGATGGAGACGATTCTGAATCTTGGCCTGAACGACCGGGCAGTTGTCGGGCTGGCCGACCAAAGCAAGAACACCCGATTCGCGTACGACTCCTACCGCCGATTCATCCAGATGTACTCGAGCGTCGTGCTGGGCGTCTCCATTAACGATTTCGAGCATCTCCTGAAGGCGAAGCGCATGACCGCGGGCGTTCACACGGATGCGGAGCTCGGCGAGAACGACCTGCGAAACCTCGTCGAGGAGTACAAGGCGCTCGTTCGTAATCGCACCGGCGCCGATTTTCCTCGCGATCCGATCGTTCAGCTGTGGGGCGCGATCGAAGCCGTGTGGAAATCATGGACGCTGAAGAAGGCGAAAGACTATCGCAGAGTTCACGGAATTCCCGAAGAGCTCGGCACCGCAGTCAGCGTCGTCGCGATGGTGTTCGGAAACCTCGGCGACGATTCCGGAACGGGCGTCGCGTTCACGCGGAACCCATCGACGGGCGAGAAGCGTTTTTACGGCGAGTTTCTCGTCAACGCGCAGGGCGAGGACGTCGTTGCCGGCATGCGAACACCGCTCGACATCGACGACATGGCAAATGAGCTCCCCGGTGCCTACAAGGAGCTGATCGACACCCAGGACCGTCTAGAGAAGCATTACCGCGACATGCAGGACCTCGAGTTCACCGTCGAGCGCGGAAAATTGTATTTGCTGCAAACGCGCAGCGGTAAGCGAACCGCCGCCGCGGCAGTGCGCATTGCCCGCGACATGGTCACTGAAGGTCTTATCGATGAAGTCGAAGCCGTGCGCAGAGTGCCGGCGGCGCAGCTCGACCAACTCCTCCATCCGATCATCGATCCATCCATTCGCGCCACTCCGCTCTGCCAGGGTCTTCCGGCAAGTCCAGGGGCAGCAAGCGGGCGCGCCGTCTTCGATCCGGACACAGCCCAACAGCGCGCGCAGGCGGGCGAGAATGTGATTTTGGTTCGCGACGAAACTACTCCAGAGGATTTTCATGGAATCGTCGCGGCGCGCGCGGTCCTCACCGCGCGTGGAGGAATGACCAGTCACGCCGCTGTCGTGGCGCGCGGGATGGGCAAGTGCGCAGTGGTCGGATGCAA
>DATBXT010000102.1:0-6321 GCA_036514115.1 Gemmatimonadaceae bacterium | reverse complement strand
ATCGTGTCCCTCGGGTTTGGAGAATTCCTTCCGGACAAAACGCTCCTGGAGTTCTACCGTCGCTGTCGCGCCTCGCTGAATCCCTCCGGCCGTTTCGTCACTTCCGCGATGAACCGCGACAGAATCTCGGATTATCTGGCTCGAGAGCTGGCCGAGCTCTACACGCACTATCGGTCCGCGGAACAGATCACCGAGCTCCTGAGCGCAGCGGGCTTCGCCAACATTCGAACGAGCCGCGACAAGGTTGGACTCCAGACTCTGGCCGTCGCGGAAAAAGCGCCGTGATATACGAGGAGCATCTTCGCGCCGCCGAGGCCAGCGGCTGGTCCATCGAAAGCATCCGCTGGTCTGCCATCGATCGCGGGCTCGCGCGCGATGAGCAAGAGATCCACGCCGCTCTGCGCGATGCGGCAATGATCGAAGGCTATCTGCCTACCTTCGCGCCGCGTCTGATGCTGCTGTTGTGGGATGATGTCGACGCAACCGCGATTCTGAGCCTCGAGCTGTTCGAAGGGCTCAAGCACTACACCGCGCTGAGACGATATCTGGATATCGTCGGCGACGAACGAAGCCGCGTTTCGGAGCGATCGCTGGTCGAGGCGCGCGAGGGAACAGCCGGCATCAAGTATCGTCGTGAGGAGATCGTCACGTACCTCACCCACTTCATGTGCTCCGAGCTCTTTGCCGCGCATTTCTTTCGGCGGCTCGCCGAGCAAACGCGCGAGCCAGTTCTGGCGGAGCTGTTGGGTTACATGAGCCGCGACGAGCTGCGGCACAGTGCGGCTGGTGGTGCTCTGCTCAGGAAACGGATCGCCGCCGACCCGGACATTGCCACCGAGATCATCGCTGCCGCGGAAAACTTCCGGCACTATGGCAGCGACGTCGTCGACGTCCCTCTGGCCGAGGAAAATGATTTCGACGCCATAATGGCGATGAACAGAAAAATACGACAGCTCTGCGGCCTCGCGCCGACCGAGCGTCTCGAGGAGGAATTCAGCAATGGCTCATGACAGTGTCACTCAACTCAACGGCCATCACGACACGTTCGCCGCTGCAAACGGACATGGATATCCTGGACAGCTGCAGATCAGCGAAAATGAGCTTTGGCTCCTGAGCTATTATCGGGAATCAGAGCTTGCAGGCGCGCTCCTGATGGGCCGGCTCGCTCGCGAAACCGACGACGACGATCTGCGGGTGCGCCTCACCGAGCACTGCGCGGAGGAAGCGCGTCACGCCTGGGCGTGGACTGAAACGATTCTCAGAGTGGGCGGTTCCCCGAAACGCGTGAGCGAAACGTACCAGGCACGCTATCACGCGGCGGTCGGCAATCCCTCCAATCTCCTGGAGGTTCTTGCGCTGACCCAGATCTTCGAGCGGCGAGTAGTTCGCCATTTCCGCGCGCACCTGTCATGGCCCGGCACCCACCCCGAAGTTGTGAAGACTTTGCAACAACTCATCAACGAAGAGGCCGGCCACATTCGCTGGGTGAAGGATCGACTCGACGCCTACGCAGCGCTCAACGGCGAATCCATCGTCAGCGACATGCTGGAGCGCTTCAAGCGAATCGACGAGGAGGTCTACAATGAGCTCAAGGAGTACGCGACCTGCTTCGACAAGGTTGCGGGACCCAAAGTAAACGGACCCGACTCGATCGAGCACAGGCTGCGCCGTGTCGCGGCTGACGCGATTGGCCGCGACGCGTCCTCCATCCCGCTCGACACCTCGCTCGTCGACCTCGGCGTCGATTCGCTCGACCTCGTTGTGTTCATGATGGCCGTCGAGGAAGAATTCCAGGTGGAATTCACGAAAGAGCAACAGAAAGCGCTTCGCACACTGAGAGATGTCGCGGTCGCACTGGCAATGCGGGGGACGGCCTAGGGCCGCAGCCCTTCTCTACCTCTTCGATCCCGTCCTATCCAGCGCCCCCCTCAACGCGCGACCCAGCTTCACCGCATCATCATTCCCCCAGAAATGCATGAAGAAAAGTCGCGGTTGCTCATCGATCATGTGGCTGTGAATCGCCGTCACCCGAATCCCTCCTTCAGCCAGCGCTGACAGGACCGGATTCACCTCGCGCCCGAGCAGAACAAAGTCCCCCGTGATCGCCGCCCGGCCCGGGCCTGTCGGTTGGAAGTTGATCGCAGTGGCGACTCCCATCGACGCCGGGATCTCGTGCTTCTCCATGAGGATTTTCTCTCGGCGCGGAATACTCAGCTGATACACTCCGCCGTTCACCTTTCCATGAACGCCTATCGTTCGCGCGAGTGCGGCAGTATCGAGCGCGAAAGGAGTAGTGGACGCGGCAGCCGCTGCCGGCGTAATCGGCGTCGCACTGAACTCGAGGGCTCTTCGCACCGCCCTGGCAATTCGAGCGGGGTTTCCGATGGCGCGGATGTGCATGTACATGACGCGGGGCGACTCGCCGAGCAGGTGATTGTGCAGAGCCGTCTGCTCGATCCCGTCCTGCTGCAGACTTGCCATCACTGACTCCACCTCGGTCTCGAGCAGCACGAGGTCGCCCATCGCCATCGCGTGATCCCCAATCCGCTGAAACGCGACCCACGATCCAAGCGCGAACGCCGGATTGAGTGTGACTCCATTCGCCACCACCCGCAGATCGGAGCGTGGGAAACCGAATCTCAGCACTCCGCCGGGATTGGGTGTACCACCCCGGCCGAGTGCAGTTTCCATTTCAGCGCGGACTGAGCTCTGAAAAGGTTTCTGCGCACTCGCTTCCGTCGCGCCAAGCGCAACTGCCAGCATGCAAATCACGGAACTGCGCATGGTGCTCATTCCTCCATTAATCCTCGATTGTCGATGCCCTTCGTCCCGAGCACGATCTCATCGTTGGGCTCGCATACCCTTATCATGCGTCAAATTCTGACTGGTGGCTAATTTTTCGACGAAGTACGTTAGTCGCCGAACACGTTGTGCAGTCACTCGATAGTGAGGAATAGCATGAATCGGTTCCGCATCTTCCGTCACCTCGCTGCTGTATCCCTGGCAACTGTGCTTTGCGCGGCGCCGAGTCGCTCGCAGGCGACTGCTCAACAAACGGCGGCGCAGGGTTCGCTCCCGGATCGCGCTGCAATCGACAGCGGCCGGGCGATAATCCTCCGCGGATTGACTCGAGCGGGAACGCCGGGGGCGTCGGTCACGGTGATGCGCAACGGGCAAACCGTCTGGAGCGAGGGTCTTGGACTCGCCGACGTCGAGAATCGCGTTCCTGTCACGACCCTCACCAAATTCCGGATCGGCAGCGTCTCCAAGTCCCTGACCGCCAGCGCGGTTGGACTACTCGTAGAGAGCGGGAAGCTCGACCTCGATGCGCCGGTGCAACGGTACGTCCCGTCGTTTCCTGAAAAACGATATCCGATAACCACGCGCCAGGTCGCCGGCCATTTGGCGGGCATCAGGCACTATGTAAACGATGAGTTCCTGAGTGCGCGTCACTATAAGGATGTCACGGAATCCCTCAACATCTTCGCCAACGACTCTCTCCTGTTTCGCCCCGGCGATCGCTACTCGTACTCGACCTACGGATTCGTTCTGGTGAGCGCAGTCGTGGAAGGAGCGGCCAGGGAGCCTTTTCTGGCATTCATGCAGCGCCGGGTGCTCGACCCCGCCGGCATGCGCAACACCGTCGCCGAGTTTCCTGATTCGCTGATTCCCAATCGCGCGCGCTTCTACACCCGCAGCGATTCACTCAGCCCGACCGTAAACGCGCCGTACGTCGATCAGAGCAACAAGTGGGCGGGCGGCGGATATCTGTCGAACACCGAAGATCTCGCGCGGTTCGGGGATGCCATGATCACCGGCAAGATCGTCAAGCCGGCGACTCTCGATCTGCTGTGGACATCACAGCGAACCAATGATGGCAAGGCGACGGGTTACGGAATCGGCTGGGTGGTGGCAACCGACTCGGCGGGTCGCCAGGTTGTGCGCCACAGCGGCGGTTCCGACGGCGGCACGGCATTGCTCGTTCTTTATCCGAAACAGCGAATGGTCTTTGCGTTCCTGTTCAACAGCGACGGACCGCAACCGCCCCTGCAACGCGTGATCGATTTGTTCGTTCGCGGCAGATGATGCGGATCCGACGTCAGACCAGCATCTCTTCGACTACTTCCGAGGGGTGATAGAACGGTTTTCGCTTGTTCAGATCGAAAGAATCGGACTGATTGAGTACGTGGAGTTTCACTCCATAAATGCAGAGCGGGTCGTCCGGCCGCGCCTCATTCACGTTGCTGAAGCTGACCTTGCTGCCGTCCACGACGTAAACCGCGCCCGAGCCAACTACCTGGAAGCGGCCGCGTCGAACGAGTATCCCTGCGTCCTCGTCGAGTCCGATTCCCAGCATCCTTGGATTCTGGGCGATCGCGCCAAGCATACGCCCGATGCGTCCACGCTCGGCGAAGTGCTGATCGACGATGACGCCGGGAAGCAGCCCGAAGCCGGGGGCCAGCTTGAGCATCGAGCCGATCCGGTGCGATTTGTCCCCGTTTCCGGCGACCATCATCGTCTCGGTCATCACCGACGCGCCGGCCGACGTGCCGGCAATCACCCCGCCCGCGTTGTAGATCTCGTGCACCCGTGAAAAGATCGGCGTGTCGCCGATCTGGCTGGTGATCTTGAGCTGATCACCTCCGGTAAAAAACACCGCGTCGGCGTCGCGCAGAATGCGCAGCTTCGATTCGTCGCGCGCCTCCTCGCGACTCTCGACGTACAAGTGATGGATGTGGCGCATGCCGATGCCGCGGAGCGTCGCGTCATACTGCTCGAACATCGCCTTCGGAGAATCCGACGCGATCGTAGCGACGACGAGCTTTCCCGCTTTGCCGACCTTTTTCGCAAGCATGCGGAGAATGACTTTTTCGTCTTCTTTGTCTTCGTGGCCTCCGATTATGAGGAGGCTACCAAACCCGGGTCGTTTGCGCATTCGGCCAGGCCGTCAGGTTATCTCGTTCCCCTGCAGCCCTGATCCTTCATTTGATGCGAGCTTCCGGCTGGGCCCGGTCTCAGAGCCGAAGATCTGCGATCGTCGCGCCATTGGCCGTGCCGGGTGCCGCAGTCAAACGCGCGCGGCTCCTGCTGCGGATTTTTTGCGGAGGCGTCAGAGCCGGCGTTGCTGCGCGCTTCAAGTCTGTTGTCGCGGGTGTCCATTGTACGAATCCAACTGAGAAGTAGGGTCGTTTTGATTGCGCTATTAATGCAAACGACTAGCCAAAAAAACAGACTGTGCGTCGCCGCACAGTCTATAATTTTCCTACTTCCCGCATCCCGCATCCCGCATCCCGCGTCCCGCGCCCGCTACTTCGGCGCTCCGAGATTCAACACGAACGGCCCGTTCCCGCTCACCTGCACGACCGTCGGCCCCCGCGCCTGCAGGAAATGCGCATGACGTGCGGGGATGAAAGCAAAGTCTCCCGCACCGAATGACTTCGCCGAGCTCATGTCGACGGTATTCCCCATTCCGAACAGTGTTCCGCCCGACACAATGGTCACGTACTCGGCGGTCGGATGCCAATGCAGCGGAACCTGATATCCGTCAGGGAAGCTCAGTCGCATGACGAAGCGCCCGGCCGAAGACGGATCGCCGTGGAGCACCGTCATCTTCATGCCCGGCGCAAATCCGGGCGGAGCGAAGTCTTTCCACACCAGGGCACTGGCGCTTGTCCCGACGAACGTCGTTCCTTCAGCCGGAGCGGGAGCCGCCGCCGGCATGCTGCTCACGGGGACATCGAGTGCGACACGCCATTTCCCGTTCACCTTGTTCCAGATGGTGACGTAGCTCCCTGCGTCGCTCTCCTTTCCAGTGGGCGTGTCGTACGAGTCGGTGTAGGTGCCGTACTCGGTTGCAACGGTCGGACTGACGACGTTAATCGTGCTCGGCGTCCAGTGCATGCTGAGGCCCGGGAGCTTGACGATATCGCCCCAGCCCGCGCGAACCCCGCTCGATCCTTTGATCACCGGACTATTCGCCATCATGATCATAGCGTCCGAGGTGTGAAGCGCGACGATGCTATCGACTTGCTGAGCGGCGATGTACCGCTGCCATGCGTCCGACGCTGCTCGTACCGCGCGTTCATCTCTCGACTGCGCTGCGGCGGCGTTTCCAAAACTATCGAGAGCGATCATTGCGAAAGCAGCCAACGCTGCGATCCTCGTCGTGCGCATCATCGTTCCTCCTGACTGGCAACGGGTGTGAAGAGCTGAGCCGTCCAGAGTTAGAGTCGTGGCCGCATTGCGTCAAGAAGGCGGGAGCGGAACTAGTCCCTCGCTCGCCCACGCTCTATGTTTGTCCTCGTCAATCCCCCCGCCCCC
>DATBXT010000101.1:0-7859 GCA_036514115.1 Gemmatimonadaceae bacterium | reverse complement strand
GCAGGCGTACCCACGCACGCAACCGCGGCTGTATCCGCCGGAATAAGTGAGCGAGTGCTTGATCGACTCCACTCCCCAGCCTTCCTGGTAGAGCATGCGGTTATTCACCACGCTGCGAATGGTGAGCTCGCTGTTGGCCTCAATCGGATAGTCCTTGAGATTCTCGTCACCGCCGTCACCGTCGACCAGCAACTGCCATGCTGGGTATCGCTCGCGGATGCAGGTGAGAAGGGCCAGGTTCACGGCGGCACACTCAACGTCGAGTGGCTTGTAGTCTTCGATGACGGCCACGGCGCGCAAAGGATCCAGCGCGCCTGAAGGTACGTCGATGATCTCGCCCAGCATCTCCAGATTCGTGCGATTCAGGAATTCGCGGGCCTGGCGCGCGTCGTCGCCTTCGCCATCGATCGAAAGAGTGAACGCCTTCAGGCGCGCAGGCGACTGGCCCTCGTTCAGAAGCAGCTTGTAAAGGCATAACAGCACGGCGCCGCTATCGATGCCGCCGGAAAAAGGGACTCCGATTGGAGCGCCCGAATCCTGTGTGCCAAGCCACTGACGCAGCTCAGCGTATGCGGCCTCGATGTACAAGCGGCCGATCAGGTCCAAATCCGTGGGCAGCGTTCCGCGCGGTGGATCGAAGAAACGGCGGTGCACCGGATTGGGATCCGGGCATCCGACCAGCCGCAGAGTGGTGACGTGATGCGCCGGCACCATTCGGGTGTACGAAGGATGGAACTGAGCGGACCAGCCGCGTCGCCGCAGTTCGGCAGCGATCTCGTCGATGCGCTCGGCGACAATCAGCACCGGCCCGTCGACGGCTTTCGCCAGGAAATACCGAAGCGGCCGGTCGAGGCTGCGCGCGAGCAGAACTCTCTCACCGTCCTGTGCGACGATCGCAAAGGATCCATCAAGATCAAGAACTTCTCTGGCGTCACTAGCGAGCAACCGGCGCCGAGCCTCAGATTCGTCGACCGTCCAGAGGCGCTGAGTATCTTCCGGAACAAGATTGATAACGCGGGAAATTGGCAGGTGTCGATCCATCCCAACAAATTGGCCGTCGCGCGCGGGATTTTCCAGATCGTGCGCTCTCCCGCACACTCGATGAGCCCGCGATTCCAGATGGCCTGTAAGTCGTGCCTTCTCGTGCTGGTCGTCGCGGTGAGCGGCGGCTGCGATCGCAACAGGGCAGATCGCCCGGTCTTCAAGCTCCTGAGCTCAGCGGAAACCGGAGTGGGGTTCGCGAACACGATCACCACCAACGACTCGCTCAACGTGCAGACCGACGTGTACGTCTATAACGGCGCGGGTGTAGCCGTCGGCGACATCGATAACGATGGGCTTCCCGACATCTTCTTCACCGGCAATATGGTCTCCAGCAGACTGTACCGGAACAAAGGCGGGATGCGATTCGAGGACATCACCACCCACGCCGGTGTTTCAACGAAGAAATGGGCGACGGGCGCGACTATGGTCGATATCAACGGCGATGGCTATCTCGACATCTACGTGTCGGTGTCCGGACCTCAGTGGTCGAAAGGGGTCGAGCGTGGAAACCTGCTCTTCGTCAACAACAGGAACGGAACCTTCACCGAGGCCGCATCTCAATACGGCATCGCCGACACGAGCTTTACCACCCATGCCTTGTTTCTCGATTACAACAGGGACGGGTGTCTCGACCTTTTCCTGCTGAACAACTCTCCTCAGGATTTCAGCCGGGGTGTAACGAGCCAGCCGACCGGGATGAAAGGGAAGACGCCCGGCAGTTACAACGAGCTGTACCGCAATTCGTGCGCGGACGGAAAGCCGGGACAGTTCACCAACGTGTCTGGGGAAGCGGGAATACTTCGCGACGCCGGGTACGGTCTCGGCGTCGTCGCCGCCGACCTGAATGACGACGGCTGGCCGGACATCTATGTCTCGAACGACGGAATTCCGAACGACGCCGTTTACATCAACAATCGGAAAGGCGGCTTCACAAACGTTGCCGCAACCGCGCTGAAGCACTCCAGCCAGGCGGGGATGGGGGTCGACATCGCGGACTTCAACAACGACGGGCGTCCCGACATAGTGCAGGCCGACATGATGCCGAGTGATCCGGGGCGACGAAAGCGCATGAGCGGCTATATGACCGAGAGCAATCTCCAGGACACACGAAGCCGCGGCTTCCGCGTCGATTACTCGGAAAACTCCCTCCAGCTGAATAACGGAGTGACCGCCGACGGAACTCCGGTTTTCAGTGAGGTCGCCCGGATGGCGGGAGTAGCGCACACCGATTGGAGCTGGAGCGCGCTCTTCGCCGACTTCGACAATGACGGATACAAGGACATCTTCATCGGCAACGGATATCCAAAGGCGGTCAACGATCTCGACTACATGAGCGGGTTCTTCGCGGCGCAGCAACGTGGCGACCAACGGGCCGCACGACGGTTGCTCAAGGATCTGCCCGGATACCAGTTCTCCAATTTTGTTTTCCGCAACAACGGAGACCTGACTTTCACCGACGAGTCCAGGGCGTGGGGAATGGATCGGGCCGGATATTCCTACGGGGCCGCGTACGCCGATTTGAATAACGATGGCGCGCTCGATCTCGTAGTCAGCAACATCGATGGTCCGGCATCGATCTACCAGAACGTCGCTCCGAAAGATGATGCCCACCATTATCTCGAAGTGCGACTCGTTGGCGAGGGAACGCGCGCGCGTACCGCTGGAATCGGCGCCCGTCTGATTCTGACATCGTCCGGCAAAAAACAGTATTTCTACTATTCGCCTTATCGTGGCTTCATGTCGACGATGGATGAGCGCGCCCACTTCGGCCTCGGCACGGCCAGGCGTGCGGACACCCTTGAGATAGACTGGCCTGACGGCCGTCGTCACGTGCTCTCGAACGTCGCCGCCGATCGATTGCTGTTGGTGAAACAGGCGGAAACTTCAATCCGCAGCGACAGCAGCGCCTCGCGGCCCGCAGTGCTCGCCGGCAAGTGGTTCGAGCCGGTGAACCTCCGCGGCCTGAATTATCGACAAGCTGTCGCGACTCAGCCGGACTACAGCGTTCAGTCGCTGCTGCCGTACCGAATATCCAGCCACGGCCCGCCCATCGCGGTGTCGGACGTCAACGGCGACGGCCTCGAGGACCTTTTCGTCGGCGGCGGGAACGGCGTGGCCGGCCAGATGTTCCTGCAGCGCAAGGACGGAAGCTTCGCCCGCTCTCCCGAGAATGAGCCGTGGCAACTCGATAAAGACTACGACGATTGGGGCGCCACTTTTTTGGACGCTAACGGCGATGGACGCCCCGATTTGTATGTGGCGAGCGGGGGATACCGGGTTGCACCGGGCTCACCGCTGCTGCAGGATCGCCTGTACGTGAATCGTGGCGATGGGAAATTCGTTCGCGATTCCGTAGCGCTCCCGCCCATGCTCACCAGTAAATCAGTGGTGCGGGTCGGCGACTTCAACGGTGATGGCAAGCCCGACCTCTTCGTCGGCGGTCGACTCACCCCGAGGAATTATCCGTATCCGACCAGGAGCTACATCCTTCGCAACGACGGCGGGCGCTTCACCGATGTCACTGAAGCGCTCGCGCCCGAGCTTGTGAAGCCGGGCGGAATGATAACCGACGCCGCGTGGTCTGACTTCGATGGTGATGGCCACCTCGATCTGGTCACCGCGGGCGAGTGGATGCCGATTCGGTTTTTCAGGAACTCCGGGCAACGGCTGACCGAAGTCACGGCGACAACCGGACTCCCTTCGCTGCGCGGCTGGTGGTATAGCCTCGCTGTGGCAGATGTCGACAACGATCACCGGCCCGACATAATCGCCGGCAACCTCGGTTTGAATTACAGCTACACGACCTCGAGGGACACGACGTTCGGCGTATATGCCGGCAGTTTCTCAGGCAGCCAGACATCTGAGATCGTTTTAACCCAGAAGGTGGATGGCAAGGAATACCCGCTGGCTGGCCTCGCGCAGCTTGGTCGTGAGATCTACCAGCTGGGAATCACGTTTCCGACCAATGGATCGTTCTCTACGTCTCCGCTGCAGCAGGCGTTCAGCTCGGCGCAGCTCTCCCGCGCCCTGCACTATGAAGCCGACACCTTTGCCAGCGCTTATCTCCACAACGACGGCGGGGGAAAATTCACCGCCAGTCCGCTACCGCCGGCCGCGCAGATCGCGCCAATCAAGGGAATAGTCGTCACCGATGTAGACAGCGATGGCAACGTCGATCTCGTCGTCGCGGGCAACCTCTACGACGCCGAGCCCAACATTGCCCGAGCGGACGCCGGAAACGGGCTCTGGCTGAAGGGAGACGGGAAGGGGCACTTCACACCCGTGTCGCCGGCGGAAAGCGGTCTCCTCGCGCCACTGAACGTCTCCGGCCTCGCACTTCTAACCACCCCGGCGGGCAAGGCGCTGCTCGTTGCGAACACCGGCGATTCACTCCAGGTGTTCCGGGTCAAGAAGCACTAGGACAGAAAAAAAGAGGGGCAGCTTTCGCCGCCCCTCTTTTTCCAACGGGCCGTTCTTACCAGCCCGGATTCTGTGTCAGTCTGCTTTCTTCACCGACCTTGCTCAACTGGATCTGAGCGTTCGGGAGCGGGAACAGCAGGTGCCGGGCGATGAACGGCTCGGCGTCCTTCTTGTAAGTCACCCGCGTCTTCTCGGCGCCACCGCCGATCCCGTTGATGTAACCGTCGATCTTGGCCTTCGCGTAGTTGAGTCCCCAACGGCGGAGATCATAGAGTCTCTGACCTTCCATCGCGAGCTCGAGCCGGCGCTCGGTACGCACAGCTTCGCGCGCATAATTCGCGTCCGGGAACGAAGGATATGGCTTGACGTTGTACCTGGCCCACGTGATCGAAGCATCGTTGATCGGCACCGCTATGCGTGTGTCGCCTTTGCATTGCGGATAAACCGCGTCCGCAGGCGCGCCAATGGTGCTCGGATCGTTTCTGTAGCCACAGCCCTGCGCCGTCACGCCTGCGCGATTTCTCACCAGGTTGACGTTAGCCAACGCGCCCGCGAGGTCTCCCGTCTCGACCTGAGCTTCGGCGAGAAGGAGCAGCAGATCCGCAAACCTGTAAAGGTGAATGCGTACAGAATTCTGCTGCTGCGTTGCCCAGCCACCCGCCAGCTGCTCGGCGCCTGCGGCAAACTCGTGGGCATTCTTCTTCGGTGTGTAAGGACCACCGTTGCCCACGTCACGGACCCAGCTATCGCCACCATTGGTGACCTTGTCGAGACCCCAATCCTTGTAGGGAACGAGATTACGACCGACCGTCCAATCCAGGCGCGGGTCGACCGGGGCGAGATTACCGCCCTCGAAAGGCGCGTTGTCCGAGTTCCAGGTATTCGGAGCTGAGATCGACAGTGGCAGGCCGGCCGCGTCAACACGGTACGAGTTGACGAGGTTGTAAGACGGCTGATTGAAACCGCAGCAGCCGAAGTGACTGCCAGAGTACGGGAAGTTCAGGCGCTCACCGAAATTGCCGTTGTTTCCGTCCGTCTGACCGTCGTTGACCGATGCCTGATACGCCCAGATCGTTTCAGGACCATTGTAGAAGGCCTTGAAGCCGGTCCAGACGTGATCGAAGCTCGTCTCGAGCTTGTACGGTCCACTGTTTTTCACTTCCGTCAGCGTGGTAATTGCGGCCGGGTACTGGCCCGCGTAGACCTGAACGCGTCCCTTGTACGCCTTGGCCGTCCACTGTCCTGCACGGCCCTTATCACGCGGGGTCGTGGGGAGCAGTGCGATTGCAGCGTCGAGATCCTTGAGGATATCCGCGATTGCTTCAGCGCTGGTCTCATTCGCCTTGCGGAAATCCGTATCGTCTTCGCGGTAATACGGGATGTTGCCCCACATCCGATACGCCTCGAAGTGGTAGTGCGCTCTGAGGAATATTGCCTCGCCCTCGATGCTCTTCGCATCGGCATCGGCAATCTCGCTCGGGCTGGCCGTCACGACCTTTCTCAGCAAGCGAATCGCGGCATTAGCTCGTGAAACACCTTCGTAGCTAATGGTCCACTTCTCGTTGATGTAGTCCTGGCCGTTTGGCGCGCCCCAGTGGTACCCCTCGATGTCGTTGATGGGCGGCTGGTCGCTGCTCGTCGATCCCTTGAACGAGTCATCGCCGGCAACGCTGCCCCAGACCCAGTTGCTTGCCGCGCAGCCCCATGAGCCGCCAGCGGCGGGACAATCGAGAGCGCGGTATGCCGCTATAAGAGTTCCTTCCACTCCCGACTTGGTCGCGAGTGTTCCTTCATCCAGTGTGCCCTGCGGGGTGGCGTTGTTCGTGAGGAAGTCGCTGCATCCCACGAGACCAGCCGACAGCAACGTCAGCATCGCCGTCCCAACGAGCAGGTGGTTTTTCGTTACGATTTTCATCGTTTTGGTTTCCTTGAAAAAGTCTATTCGTTAGAACGAGGTGACGATGCCGACACTGAAAATTCTGTTGCTTGGATACGATCCGCGATCGAATCCACGGATCTGATCGCGAATGTCTCCGGCGGCACCGAAGATCGCGGCCGTCGGAAGCGAAGGATCGAGTCCGTCGTAACCGGAGATGGTGAAGATGTTGTCGCCCTGAACGTACAGGCGCGCGCCCGGCAGGTATCTCGCCGCATTCGGCAGGGTGTACCCGAGCTGCAGATTGCGCAGCCTGGTGTACGAGCCGTCCTTCACGTAGAAGCTGCTGTAAGCGCTGCTGAAGGTGTCGCTCTTGTCGATGCGCGGATACTTGGCGTTCGGGTTCTGCGGGGTCCACGAGTTCGCCACCAGGTCCTTGACGACGTTGGTCTCGAATTCACGGAACACATAGAACTCCATCTGGTTCTCGAAGATCTTGTTGCCGTAGCTTCCGAAGAAGGTCGCGCTCATATCGAACTGCCCGCGCCGGAGCCCGAGGTCGAGGCCGCCGGTGAAATTCGGATGCGGGCTGCCAATGATCGTGCGATCGGCATCGTTGATGACACCGTCGCCGTTCACGTCCTTGAACTTCATGCGGCCCTCGGCGGCGCCGTCCTGGCAGTTAATGCCGGACGTGCCGGCGCCCGTGCCGCAATTACCCGCGGTCGTGTGGGCAGCGGCGTCAGCTGCATCCTTGAACAGTCCCTGCGCGATGAAGCCATAGAACGAGCCGATGGGGTGGCCGACCTGGTTGATCGCGGCGTTCCCGAATCGGGCAACCGCCGGACTGAAGAAGGAGTTCTGCTCGCCGTTGATCGAGATAATCTCGTTGTGATAGTGGCTGCCGTTCAACGTCACGTTCCACCACGACGCCTGGTGTCCGAGTGAGAAATCGATACCGGTGTTCCGCATCTTGCCGACGTTGATGATCGGCGGTGCGGCCTGGCCAGCGGTGGCAGGCAGCTGCGGATCGAACAGGAGGTTATCCGTGTTGCGGCGGTACCCGTCGATTACAAAGTTCAGCGCGCCGTTGAACAGCACCATGTCCGCGCCGATGTTCTGGGAGCGGTTTTCTTCCCACTGCAGATTCGGATTTCCGAGCGACGTCTGGGTGTATCCGGTGGCGATACTGCTGCCGGAGCCCGTGATGTCGTAGAACGTCGAACCCGTGCCGCCGCCGAACTGCGAAGGAATGCGGCCGGTAGGAATCAGCTGGTTACCGGTGACGCCGAATCCGTAACGCAGCATGACGTCATTGAGGAACTTGTTCCCGTTGAGGAACCCTTCGTTGCTGATGTGCCAGCCGAGTCCGAAGGCGGGGAAGGTTCCCCACTGGTGGCCCGGGGCCAGTCGTGACGAGCCGTCTCTGCGGACCGTGAAGCTGGCGATGTACTTGTCGGCGAAGTTGTAGTCAGCTTTTGCAAACAGCGAGAGCAGAGCGGACTTGCCACCGGAGCTG
>DATBXT010000100.1:0-4558 GCA_036514115.1 Gemmatimonadaceae bacterium | reverse complement strand
AGCATCACGAACTCGCTGACGGCCTCCACTTCGCCATTCGCGTTTCGGGGCGCCAGAGCGAGGTCGACGATCTGCTTGTTGTTCGGATTCCGGGGATCGAACGCGAAGTACACTCGCCCGGTCAGGCGCTCGTAGGTTTTTCCGGCGAAGGTGCCGGTTATGTCGGCGCGGGAGAGGATCTCCACTCGCACCACTCGGGCGAGGGCAGTGCTCGCGTCGAGCAGTAGTGCTGAGAAAGCAATCAGGAAACAGGATGCGAAGCGTCGAAGCGCGCGGGTCGTTGGCATCGATCGTTTTTTGGGGGGAGCGGGGGGCTGGCTTCTACAAAAGCTATGGGAAACTAGTGGCCAGCGGGTTTTTCACCCCTCAATCCCACCACCCATGAACGTACCACTCATCCTCTCTCGCATCCCTGAACAGCCAAACCATCATGCCGTCCTCAGTCACGCACCGGAAATACTCACGAGCGTACGGCTCGGCCCATTGCCCTCCCGAGACCCGATCCGGTCCGGCGGCTGATACCAGCGTCATCCATTCCTTGTCGCGGTACTGCACCGGCATCTGATGATCGCGGCGCTTCTTTGTCGTCACAGCGACCCGACGCGGCTCCGGCAATAATTGGAGCGTCAGACGCGGCGCGGCTGTCGCCTTCACGACTCTCTCCCTGAGCTGGATGCGCGCTGAGGCCTGCGCGGGCTCCTGACTGACCCACTCGGTTCGGCGATCGATCAGGGGATGCTGAGTGTTGCGCGGCGTAACTACCACCGAGCCCTGATCATCGAGCAGCTGGGCGATGGTTTCTTCCGCCGCGCGCGCAGTGGCGAAGCCGCGGTCAAAAATATCTCCCTGCCGCTCGACCTCGCCGGTGACGGCTTCGACGCGCATGGTGATTCCGATGACGCCATCCGGCAGAGTGATTCTCTCGAGGTGGGTGCGTATCAGTCGCATCCAGGCATTGTGGCTCGCCGTCGATCGCGCCGGTCGCACCAGATGATCGTAGGTCTCGCGATTGGCGAGTGAAAAGCTCATCGTCATTTCGCGCGCGCACTGGCCGCGCGACCTGAGGTCGGTGGTGATGTTGCCGACGAGCGCGTTGATGACGAAGACGAGACGCTCCGGATCCTTGAGTGTGTAATCGACCCAATCGAGCGAAGCCGTTGGCAGCGACCTCGGCACGGTGGTGAAGATGCGGCGTGAATCATCCGCTCTGGACAACCGCCACAGCCGCGCGCCCTCGGCGCCGAAACGAACTTCGACTGACTCGAGATCGAGCCGGGCCATGTCGGCGCAGTACTCGACGCCGATGCCATCGAGAAGCGACGACAGAAACAGCGATGGCTCGAGGACACCGATCGGGTAGCGGGCGAGAAAATCGCGCTCGGTACCAGGCGCGATGTTGATGAAAGCACCATTCCCATGCAGCGCAGCAACCTCGGCGCTGATCGGGACGATGGAGATGGCTGCCCTCACCTTCTCCACCCCTTTATCGCGATAGACCGCGACCAGGTCTCTCGCCAAAGGCTCGGCGCTCATTCCGCGGGCATCGGCCCAGACTACTCCTTTGGCGCCAATCACAACACGCGGAGCTACTCGAAGGAGCGAAGAAACCAGCTGCTCGAGAAGCCCGCTCCCCCCGCTGATGTCCTCGACGCCCGCCGGGAGGGCGACAGTCGGAATTGCAGATGGGGACCAGAGGCAGATGAAGCTCATTTAGACTCGAACCGGGCACCAACGATATACCGAATATATCCCGAAAGCAACTACCGGACCGCGACGCCCGATAAATTTCCGAGAGGAGGAACCGATGCACGCACGGCTCAATGAGACGATGTCGTTCGTGGAGGATAGACGCCGGCAGCTGCTCGCCGCTGTCGATGGTGTGTCAGACGACCGTCTGTCCCAGCGAACGGGACCTGACGGCTGGTCGGTCGCGGAAATCCTCGAGCACCTCCGAATGGTCGAGGCCGGGATCGCGCGGCTGATCAGCAAACGTGTGGGTCAGGCGAGAGACGCCGGCCTCAGCGAGGAAACGCTAACGACCTCGGTGATGCCCTCCTTCGACAAGCATCAGCAGATGCTGGAAAGCGCCGTTCTTCAGTCTCCACCCGCCGTGAGGCCACGTCCGGATATCGACGTCACCGAGGCGCTCCAAGGTCTCGCTAGCTCCCGCGACGCACTCCGCTCCGCAGTCGTTCTCGCCGACGGGCTTTCACTCGGCGAGATCAAGCACAATCACCCCATCCTCGGGGAGTTGGATCTGTACCAGTGGCTCATCTTCCTTGGCCAGCATGAGAGCCGGCACAAGAAGCAGATCGAGCGAACCCTCCAATCAATACCGGAATGAGAAGCTCCAGAACGCTCATCGCACTTGTGGCTGCCCTCGGCACCCTCGCTCTCACCACGGCAACCGTACGTGATGCGCACAGCGAGAACGCGAGCAAGAAACCGACGATCACCGTGTACAAGGATCCCAACTGCGGCTGCTGCAAAAACTGGATCCAGTATCTGACCAAGCACGGCTACCAGGTCGACGCCAAGGACTCGCCCGACATGCCGGGCATCAAGCAGTCGCTTGGGGTTCCAGCCGGACTGACTTCCTGCCATACCGCCGTCGTCAACGGCTATCTGATCGAAGGCCACGTCTCAGCGGAGGATATCGACCGCCTGCTTGCTCAGAAGCCGAAGATCGCGGGGCTCGCCGTTCCGGGAATGCCAATGAGCTCGCCCGGAATGGATGGACCTCGGACCAAGGGTTATCAGGTGCTGGCGTTCGATAAGAACGGGAAGACGAAGGTTTTCGCCTCTCACTAGAGAGATTTTCCCGCCATGGAGAATCCGCTCGTACTGCAACTGAACGGGTGCGAGCAGTGAGCAGCCCAGGCGCGAGGCGGTAAGTTCACGACGTCGGGACGTTGCTAGGCGCCCTTCATGGTACAGGCAGTTGCCGTCACGCCACGGAGGTAAGTCCCGACGTCGTGAACTCCGCGCCTGGCAACATTGGTTACTCACTGCTCGCACCCGTTCTGTTGGAGTTGATGCCTGCAGTTTCGAGATGCCAGCCCTTGCATAGGCTCGAATGTTTATATATACATTCCCCATGCATAATTTCCCAGCGAATTCCGGTGCTGCTGTCCGGGTCTCGAAGCCACGCAAGAAAGCTCCGCTGCCAACGATTCGTCGGGCAACGCGGGCTGATGCGTCGCAGATCCTCGAGCTCGTAAGCCAGTACGCCGCGCAGGGGCTCATGCTGGAGAGAACGCTGGAGCAGATCGCCTCGCGTATCGACAACTATGTCGTGGCCGCCGACGCTTCTGGTCGCGTGGTCGCTTGCGCGGCACTCGAGGAATATTGTCCCTCCCTGGCCGAGGTCTCCTCGGTTGCTGTCGCCCCTGCGCATCACGGAAAAGGGTTGGGCACCCAGGTCGTCCGGGGCGTCGAGCGCCTCGCTCGCGCGAGGGACATCGAAGAACTGTTCGCGCTCAGTCTCACCGACAATTTTTTTGTTTCGCTCGGATACAAGCCGACGACGATCGCGCGCTACCCTGAAAAGCTCGCGCGATACGATGCGCTTTCGCGTTCGGGTGTCGAGATCGTTCCCAAGCGGTGCTTCCAGAAGGTCCTCAGCAAGTGGGGAGCGCCGACGCTGGTAGGCTGATCTTACGGGCAATAAAAAAGGCGGGCCGGTTGTCCGGCCCGCCTTTGTGCATCCCTCCTACTGCCGTTCGACGATATCCTGAAGCGTTTGCCTGATCGCAGGATCCGAGCTTCGCGACAGCGCTGAAACAGCCCGTCGCCTTAGCTGCTGGTTTTGCTCGTTCCGCGCGATCCAGACGAGTTTGTCGGTCGCCGCTTTGTCCGACAGTCTTGAGTAGATGCCGATCAACGAGGCGCGGACTTGAGGATCTGATGCTGGATCGTAGAGGGCCACGAGCGTCGGTGTCGTCGCGCCAGCGCGGGCAAGGTAATCGAGTGCCCGACGGCGACTTTGCTCAGTCGCCTTTTCATCGCGTACAATTCCCGTAAGCCATTGCACGTTTTCGCTGCCGCCCAGATCTCCAACGGACGCGAGGACGGCGTCTCGCGAGCGATCACCTGTCAGCCGCGGGTAGAGCGATCTGAGGAGACTGGCGTCCTGGCCCGTCACGTAGTTGTGGCCGAGCCCCCGGATTGCCACCGCGAGCAACTCGTCGGGGAGATCGGAGCGCTGCACGGTCGTGCGCAGAAACTGCCGGGCCCGCGGATCGCCGGATGAGGACAGCACCCGCATGCTCTCGCGCCCGACCCACGATGTCGAATTCGCGCTGGCGAGCTGAATGAGTGGTTGAATGCCTGCACCGTGATCGAGACGCGCGAGTACAGAGAGCGCGGCCGATCGCACTCCCTGGACATCACTCTCATTCGTAGCCAGCTGGACGAGCGACTGGCCCACTCTGTCGAGTTGCCGAGTATCGCTCCGGCTCAAACCAGACAGCGCTGCGCGACGAGTCTCCATTGGGCGCGTCTGATCGCGTCCGATATCGAGCAGGCGCGACGTGATCTCGACACTATCACCGAGAAG
>DATBXT010000099.1:0-3007 GCA_036514115.1 Gemmatimonadaceae bacterium | reverse complement strand
CACTCGGATCTCGCGCTTGCCGCGCTTGATGTCGCCGAATCTCACCTCGCCATCGATCTCGGAGATCGTGGCGGGATCCTTTGGACGACGCGCCTCGAACAGCTCGGCGACACGTGGCAGACCACCGGTGATGTCGCGCGTCTTGTAAGCCTCGCGCGAGATTTTCGCGATGATTGTTCCCGCACTTATCTTCTTGCCGTCTTCCACTGTCAGCTGCGCGCCAACCGGGATCACGAAGTCACGCAGGCGCTTCTCCTTGCCGCCCTTGGTCTCCACGATCTCGATGTGCGGGTGCAGCTTCTTTTCCTTGTCTTCGATGACGACGGTCTGGCGGAGACCGGTGAGCTCGTCGAGCTCCTCGGACACCGACTCGCCCGGAATCAGGTCGACGAAGCGCAGAGTTCCTTCCACGTCCGAGATGATCGGATTGGTGTAAGGATCCCAGGTGAAGATGATCTGATCCTTCTTCACCTCTTCGCCGTCCTTGACCATCAGCGTCGCACCCAGAGGTACCTGCAGACGGGCGCCAACGCTACCGCTGCGCTCGCCGGAGGTCTTGATCGTCAGCTCACCTTCATACGAAGTGACGATCTTATGTCCTTCGCTGTTGGTGACGACGACCAGCCGGTCGCCGAAAGCAATCGTTCCGGCCACCTTCGATTTGCGGGCCGTCTGCTCGGCGATACGAGCCGCGGTTCCACCGATGTGGAAGGTGCGGAGGGTGAGCTGAGTTCCCGGCTCGCCGATCGACTGCGCGGCGATGATTCCAACGGCTTCGCCTCTATCAACTCCCGCCATGGTGGCCAGGTTGCGGCCGTAGCACATCTGGCAGAGACCACGCTTCGCCTCGCAAGTGAGAACGCTGCGGATCTTCACCGTCTCGAGACCAGATTCCTCGATGCCGGCTGCCATGTCTTCGTCGATGAGCTGACCAGCCTCGACCAGTAGCGTGCGCTGGCCGGACTCGTCGATCTCATGGACATCGTAAATATCCTCTGCTGCCACGGTGCCGACGATGCGCTCGGAAAGTGGCTCGATGATATCCTCGCCTTCCTTCAGCGCTCCGACCTCGAGGCCGAGGATGGTTCCGCAATCTTCCTCGGTGATCGTCACATCCTGCGCGACGTCGACGAGGCGGCGGGTGAGGTAACCGGCGTCCGCAGTCTTGAGCGCGGTGTCGGCCAGACCCTTACGGGCACCGTGGGTCGAGATGAAATACTCGAGCACGGACAAACCTTCGCGGAAGTTCGACTTGATCGGGCTTTCGATGATCTCGCCGATACCACCGGTGAGCTTCTTCTGCGGCTTTGCCATCAGTCCGCGCATACCGGCGAGCTGACGGATCTGATCGCGCGATCCACGTGATCCGGAATCGAACATCATGAAGACCGGGTTGAAGCCTTCATTCGATTCGCGCATCGCGCGCACCATCGCATCGGCGACGTCGTTATTGGCGTGCGTCCAGGTGTCGATCACCTTGTTGTACCGCTCGCCGTTGGTGATGTTGCCGGTCTGGTAGGCTTTCTGGAACCTGTTGACGCGCTCCTCCGCTTCGCTGAGCAGAGTCTCTTTCTCAGCGGGAATGTGGAGGTCTTCGATTCCGATCGAGACACCGCCGCGCGTGGCGTAGCGGAATCCGAATTCCTTGAGTCGATCGAGGAACGGCACCGTGCCCTGGAGTCCGCTCTTGCGGTAGGACTCGAAAACCAATTCACCCAGTGCCTTCTTCTTCATGTCCCGATTCTGGAAAGCGATCTCCAGCGGGATGATGGAGTTGAAGAGAACGCGGCCAACGGTGGTGTCGAGCCAGCGCTTGCCTTCGATATCCTGGACGAAGTACCGGATCGGCGTATGGAACGAGACGCGATCCTGCGCCAGAGCGAGCTCGACTTCGGAGACGCTCGAGTAGGACTTGATGTTCTTCATGGTCGCCTTCTCGCCAAAGCCCGGAGGCGCCTTGGTCGCGAAGTAGCAGCCGAGCACGATGTCCTGGCTCGGCTCCGCGACGGGACGTCCGTCGGAAGGCTTCAGGATGTTGTTCGACGACAGCATGAGCAGACGGCACTCGAGCTGGGCCTCGAACGAAAGCGGCACGTGAACGGCCATCTGGTCACCGTCGAAGTCCGCGTTGAACGCGGCGCAGACGAGCGGGTGAATACGGATGGCCTTTCCTTCGACGAGCACCGGCTCGAATGCCTGGATGCCGAGTCTGTGAAGGGTCGGAGCGCGGTTCAGCAGCACCGGGTGATCGCGGATGATCTCTTCGAGGATCTCGTACACCTCTGGAGATTCCTTCTCCACGATTTTCTTGGCGCGCTTCACCGTCTCGGCGATTCCCTTCTCGACGAGCTTGTGAATGATGAACGGCTTGAACAGTTCGAGTGCCATCGCCTTGGGCAGACCGCACTGGTGCAGCTTGAGCTCGGGGCCGACGACGATGACCGAACGGCCAGAGTAGTCGACGCGCTTGCCGAGCAGGTTCTGACGGAAGCGACCCTGCTTGCCCTTGAGCATGTCGGACAGCGACTTGAGCGGGCGCTTGCCGCGGCCACGAATCGCCTTGGAGCGACGACCGTTGTCGAACAATGCGTCGACCGCTTCCTGGAGCATTCTCTTTTCGTTGCGGAGAATGACTTCAGGCGCGCGGTGCGAGATCAGCTTCATCAACCGGTTGTTGCGGTTGATGACGCGGCGATAGAGATCGTTCAGATCGGAGGTGGCGAAACGGCCGCCGTCGAGCGGAACGAGTGGACGCAGATCCGGCGGAATCACCGGGATGACGTCCATGATCAGCCACTCCGCCTTGTTGCGCTCCTGGCCTGAGTCGCCGGAGTTGCGGAATGCATCGACGACCTTGAGCCGCTTCAGCATCTGCTTCTTGCGATGCTGCGAGCCTTCGTCGACCAGTCCGGCGCGGAGTTCTTCCGCGACCTTGTCGACGTCGATTCTCTTCAGCAGCTCGCGAACCGCCGGCGCGCCGATGTCGGCAAAGAACGCGTTGTCGCCT
>DATBXT010000098.1:0-6332 GCA_036514115.1 Gemmatimonadaceae bacterium | reverse complement strand
CTACTGGCCGGCCGTACGCGATCGAGATCTGGGTGTACGCCACCGACTGGGTGACGCTTCCGCGCTGACTGAACGGATAACCTTGCGCGAACGCCGCTGGCGCGAGGCTGGTCGCGAGAAGTAGGAATAAAATCGACTTGTGAATCATGAAATCCTCGATCGCAAATCTTGCAGGCGTGCGGTTCGTGGCGCCAGCTTCATCCGCGGCTTACGTTAGGCATCGCCGTCGTCGTGCTCGACGACGTAACCAGAGATGACCCCATGAACAGCCATAATCGCCTCGTCCTTGCGTTTCTCGTCGCTCCGATCACTGCGCTCGCGCAGGCCCGCAGGCCTATAACGGAGACCGATCTATTCCGGTTTGTGTGGGCAGCCGACCCGCAGATATCGCCCAGCGGTTCTCAAGTCGCTTTCGTGCGCGTGAACGTGAACGAGGACAAGGATCGCTACGAGACCCAGATCTTCGTCGTGCCCGCGGATGGAAGCGCATCACCGAGACCGCTCACGGCGGGCCGGAACGACAGATCGCCACGCTGGTCGCCCGATGGAAGAGTGCTCGCCTTCGTTCGAACTCCCGAGCCCGTCGATGGTAAATCCAGGCCGTCCCAGATCTATCTGATTTCAATGGATGGCGGAGAAGCACGTCCACTCACCGATGCATCCAAGGGCGCGTCGAATCCGGTCTGGTCGCCGGACGGCCGCACTATCGCGTTCCTCTCCACTCCCGATACTGCAGACTCGAGCAGGAAACCCGACTCCACGAAGAAACACGTCAGCGACGTTCGAGTCATCACGCGCGCACAGTACCGCTGGAACGGTGGCGGCTACACGGATGTCACGTCGCACTCGCACATCTGGACGGTGCCTGCGTCACTCGGCGCTCCGGGCGTGCTGCCGCTCGCCAAACAAATCACTTCCGGCGAATTCGACGAAGACGAACCAATATGGTCGCCCGACGGGGCGAAACTCTATTTCACGTCGAACCGGCGTCTCGAGCCATACTATGAAACGTCGGGCAACGAGGTTTACGCAGTTCCATCCGCAGGTGGCACCACGACGAAAGTCGCCAGCATCGATGGGGGAATCGGATCGATCGCGATCTCACCCGATGGTAAAACTCTCGCGTTCACCGGGAATGAGAACGCCAGGCCCGTGCGTTTCTATGACGAGGGAGACCTCTACGTAACGGACCTTGCGGCTGGCTCGAAGCCGAGGAATCTGACGACGGCTTACGACTACGATGTCGAAAGCGGACTTGCCGGCGACCAGCACCCACCGCGTGCGGGCTCCGGCGGGGGAATCATCTGGAGCAAGGATGGTCGGAGTCTGACTGTCGTTACCACCGAGAACGGCACAGCGAACCTCAAACGGTTTTCTCTGGCGGGCAAGGTCGATTCTCTCACCACGGGCAAACAGGAAGTCATCGCCTACACGGCCACGCCCGATGGATCGAAGATGGTCACTCTCATCTCCACCGCCACCAATATCGGCGATCTATTCGTGCTCGGCGCGACTCCCGGCGCGGCAGCGCGGCAGATCACGCACGTGAACGAGGCGCTGTTCAGCACTCTCGATATTCCCACCCCCGAGGAGTTCTGGTACAACAGCTTCGACGGCAAACGCATCCAGGGCTGGATTCTGAAGCCACCGCACTTCGACGCGTCGAAGAAATATCCGATGATCCTCGAGATCCACGGCGGGCCGAACTCGGCGTACGGTTACACCTTCACCCACGAGTTCGACTGGATGGCCGCCAAGGGTTACGTCGTTGTTTACACGAACCCTCGCGGCAGCACGTCGTACGGCCAGGACTTCGCCAATGTCATCCAGCACAACTATCCCGGTGACGACTACAAGGATCTGATGGCGGGCGTCGACGAGGTTCTCAAGCGGGGGTACGTCGATGCGGCGCGGCTGGGAGTGACTGGTGGCAGCGGCGGTGGAGTACTCACCAACTGGATTGTCGGCCACACCAACCGCTTCGCCGCAGCCGTTTCTCAGCGCTCTATCGCCGACTGGTCGGGCTTCTGGTACTCCGCCGACTTCACGCTCTTCAAGCCGACGTGGTTCTCGGGCGCGCCGTGGGAAAATCCGAAGCAGTTCACCGACCTGTCACCAATCACATACGTCGCCAACGTTCAGACGCCGCTAATGTTGATCGAGGGTGAATCGGACATGCGCACGCCGCCGGCGATGGGTGGCGAGCAGATGTTTCGGGCGCTCAAGTATCTGCACAAGCCGACGGTGATGGTGCGTTTCCCGGACGAGACCCACGAGCTATCGCGCTCCGGTAAACCGTGGCATCGCGTGGAACGTCTAAGACACATTGTCGGATGGTTCGACAAATACCTCGATAAGGTCCCCACCACTGTATACGATGTTCAATAATTCGCGGTCGACTTTTCTCCTCGCTTCCGTTCTCGCTGCCTTTGGCTGTGTAGCGACGCCGGCGACTCCTCCGAGTCCGAGCGCCGGCGTCGGTGGACTCCCGATGCCGCGCGATGTCGAGCTCGCCTTCAGGAAAGGCACTAGATCACCAGATGGCCGGCCGGGTCCCAACTACTGGCAGAATCGCGCGCGCTACAACATCGAGGTGACCGCACTTCCGCCAGATCGCACCGTTCGTGGTACGGAAAGCATCGTTTACGTCAACAACAGTCCGGACACTCTCGCCAATCCGTCCATCAAGCTGTTCATCAACATCCACAAGCCGGGCGCTCCGCGCGCTTACGGAGCACAAGACGACTATCTGACTTCGGGCGTGCATTTCGATGCTGTGACCGTTGACGGACAACCCGTTCAGTGGCAGGTGACGGAAAACACTTTCACCACGCGCCGATATGCGCTGCCGCAGCCGCTGTTCCCGCACGACACAGTGCGCCTCACCTTCAAATGGCACTACGAGATCTCCCTCAGCAGCAATCGCGAGGGCATGATCGATTCGACGACGTGGTATCTGGCGTACTTCTATCCCCGCGTCGCCGTATACGACGATTACAACGGTTGGGACAGGATGGATTTCACCGATCTGCAGGAGTTCTACAGCGACTTCAACGACTACGACGTCTCGGTAACCGTTCCCGCGAACTACGTGGTGTGGGGGACGGGCACGCTCCTCAACCCAGCGGAGGTTCTGCGGCCGGCGCATCTCGACAGATATAATCGGGCACTCAACGCGGATCAGACCGTCAACGTCGCCAGTCTCGCCGAGCTGCGGTCGAGGTCGGTTACCACGCAGGGGAAGAACAACACGTGGCGGTTCCACGCCGCGAACATCCCCGATATGACTTTCGCCCTCAGCAACCATTACGTGTGGGACGCCGCCAGCGTCGTCGTCGATCCCGCGACGGGCAGGCGGGCGAGTGTCCAGGCAGCGTACAACGACACCGCCACTGACTTCCATTACATGGTCCGCTACGCGCAGCACGCGCTCGACTGGCTGTCGCGGAACTGGCCGGGCGTCCCCTACCCGTACGAGAAGACGACTGTCGTGCAGGGTTTCGCGGGGATGGAATATCCAATGATGGTAAACGACGAGCCCTACGCCGACACGGTGTTCTCCCGCTTCGTCGTGGAGCACGAGATCGCGCACACGTGGTTCCCGTTCTACATGGGCATCAACGAGACGCGCTATGCGTTCATGGATGAAGGCTGGGCCACCACCTTCGAGTATCTGATCGGCACCGCCGACCTCGGCGCCGCGCGCGCCAGCGATGCGTTCAAGCAGTTTCGGGTCAACGGCTGGATCAACGACCGATCTTCCCTCGAGGATGTTCCGATCATAACTCCCGCGGACGGTCTCATCGCGCCGTACGGCAACAACGCCTACGGCAAACCCGCTCTGGGCTACCTCGCCCTAAAAGATCTGTTGGGAGACGCCCAGTTCCGAACCGCGTTGCACGGATTCATGGACCGCTGGCACGGCAAGCACCCCATCCCGTGGGATTTCTTCAACAGCTTCAACAACATCACCGGCCAAAATCTCAACTGGTTCTGGAAAAGCTGGTTCTTCGACCCCAGCTACATCGATCTCGCCGTGGCCAGCGTTACGAAATCCGGCGACGGCTACACCGTCGTGATCACCAACATCGGCGGGATGCCCGCACCGGTGGATCTCCACCTGGCATTCGCTGACGGCACGACGAGTATAGTTCACGAGACGCCGGCGATATGGGCAGCTAATCTTCGCCAGGCGACTGTCAGGGTGCCGGGCGCGAAAGCATTGCAGTCGTTGACGCTTGATGGGGGGATCTGGATGGATGCCGAGCCATCAAATAACCGCTGGCCCAGACAGTAAGGTTCAGTCTTCGCCCTTCCCGCGATGGCGACGAGCGCCGGATCCACCCCTGCGACATAATCGGCAAAGGATAGGGGCGCCTTAATCGCGCTAGTGTCCGACCTCGATCTCAAACGGCCCGAAGCCGTCTCTGCGCAGCCTGGCCCCGGCCACCGCCTTCCGCCACCTCCGCTGCCGCATCTCCTCGCGCATTCGAAGACGAGCCTCCGCCATCACAGCGCGAAAGACCTGGTTGTCACGCATCATGCGCTCGGCGGATCTCATCATCTCCGCGGTTGCCTCGGGAACGGCGGGGACGGGAATTGCCGGCAGCTCGATCTGGCCGGGATCGACGCCGACGTCGATCATGGGAGGAGCCGCGTCAGCAGGCGGCGTCGGCGGATCATAATCCGGCGTCGGCTCCACGGATTGCTCGGGAGCCTGCTCCCGGTAATAGCTCCACCTCTCGGGGTCGTTCTCCCTCAACGCGGTACGCGGCCGCCGGGCGTCGATCTCTCTCTTCGTCTGGGGCTTCTCCGCCGGCCGAAACGACGTCAAGCCCATCACCAGCAGCGAAGACAAGAGGAGGGCGCTCGGCCGGTAACGCATTTTGATGGCGACCCAGACGAAGATGAGGGTCAGGCCCACAGCGCTCAGGAAGAGCGGCGAGGTGAAGGGCGCCGCTGCCTCGGCCATTCGGGGGACCAGCGAGACCACCGTCTCCTGCGCCCGGACCAGCGGCGGATGGATGGTTGCGTCGATGGTGCGCGCGGTGAGTGCGGCACTACTGCCTGGACGGACCGCGTAACCGCCCGTCGAATTGCTCCCCGAATGGTGAG
The DNA here is from genome assembly GCA_036514115.1 of Gemmatimonadaceae bacterium. Lineage (GTDB taxonomy): Bacteria > Gemmatimonadota > Gemmatimonadetes > Gemmatimonadales > Gemmatimonadaceae > UBA4720. The sequence goes on along the minus strand of DATBXT010000098.1, from coordinate 1,217 downwards.
GATATGGCATCGAGCGACCTCCAATTCCCATTACGCAACCGGCGTGCGAAAAGTTACCGCCATAGCCGATCACTCTGGGTTCGACATATTTACCGTCCATTTGGTTCGCTGGGTCAGCAGCCTCGGGGGTCCACCCGTGTGGAAGACAACTTCTTTTGCCATTTTCTTTCTCTCCGCGTCACGTCTGCCGGCGTCGGCACAGAATCCGGTGTCACAGGCAGCGGATTTGTCCCCCTTCCGCCAGCTTGCTCTATCTACGCCGAACGAAATCCGCACCGGAAGCGGTCGACCAGGCGCGAGATACTGGCAGCAGCAGGCGGACTACCGGATCGCGGCGACTCTGGACCCCGCGCGCAACGAAGTGCGTGGTCGCGAGAAGGTTCACTACGTCAATCGCTCGCCCGATTCCCTTGGCTACTTGTGGATGTTCGTGGAGCAGAATCTCTGTGCTCCCACCAGCGTCACCAACCAGCTCAATCAACCGCCGCTGGTGTTCCTGGGCGCGTCCTTCGATTTCTCGTGTCAGGGATTCAATGGCGGATTGACACTGGAATCGCTGCGCATCGCCGGCGTTGACGCGAAGCACACGATTTTCGGAACGACGATGAGGATCGATCTGCCGACGCCGCTCGCTCCCGGCGCGTCGATCGACATCGAGGCTGCCTGGCGATTCAATGTCCCGCCACAGGGCGGCGGACGCATGGGCCACGATGGTCCGCTCTACGAGATTGCTCAGTGGTATCCCCGCATGGCGGTTTATGATGATGCGCGCGGATGGAATCACGAGCCGTACATTGGCGCCGGCGAGTTTTATCTGGAGTACGGCAACTTCGACGTTTCTCTCACCGTGCCCGCGGCGTACATCGTCGCCGCGACCGGGGAGCTCGCGAATCCCGAACAGGTTCTGACGCCAACCCAGCGCACGCGTCTAGCCGCGGCAAGACATTCTGAGACACCGGTGGCGATCATCACCGCCGCGGAAGTCGGCAAGATGGAATCGACGCGCCCGCGGGTTTACGCGCAGGGCGAACTGTCGGAGCTCAATCCCGTGCCGTCACTAACCTGGCACTACACGGCGACCAATGTGCGTGACTTCGCTTTTGCCGCCGGTCCCAACTTCCGTTGGGATGCGAGCGGCTACGACGGGATTCTTATCGAGAGCCTTTACCGGCCGTCAGCCGACAAGTGGCCGGAAGTAAATCGCATGGGAAGAGAGG